>CAZUDG010000044.1:7616-17209 GCA_964618775.1 uncultured Lachnospiraceae bacterium
ACAATAGTTTGGAAAAAAACTATGAATTAATTGAAGAAGGCTATGAACTACCAGGTAGACCTCCAGTACTTTGTCCAGGATGTCCTCATAGAAGTACATTTCATGTAATTAACAAATTGAAGTTACATACTGCAGGAGATATTGGCTGCTATACCTTAGGAGCTGCACCACCACAAAGTGTCATTGATACCACAGTATGTATGGGTGCAGGTATTAGTAATCTACATGGTATGGAAAAAGCCAAAGGAAAAGAATATATCAAAAACTGGGTTGCTGTAATAGGAGACTCAACATTTATGCATACAGGTATAAACTCCTTGATTAATATGGTTTACAATCAAAGTAGTGGAACGGTTCTTATATTAGACAACTCAATAACTGCTATGACTGGGGCCCAAGATAATCCATCAACAGGAAAAACCTTGCAAGGAGACATAACATATAGTATTGATTTTACTGCAATCTGTAAGGCTATAGGAATAAAGAATGTTGAATCAATTAATGCCTTTGATCTTGATACGTTGACAAAAGCAGTTAAGGAAGCTGTTAATTCAGATGAATTATCAGTAATTATAGCAAAAGCTCCTTGTGCTTTATTAGATAAAAAAATCACTAAACAATATAGGGTTATCAGAGATAAATGTAAGAAATGTGGTGCTTGTCTTAAACCAGGTTGTCCTGCTATTACGAAATTAGAAGATGGTACAGTATCTATTAACGACACCTTATGTAATGGATGTGGACTATGTGCTGATTTATGTAAATTTGGGGCAATGGAACTTTATACATGTTAGTGAGGAGGTTTGACTTAGGATGAAAACAACAATGAAAACAAAGAACATTATGATTGTAGGAGTTGGAGGACAAGGAACACTGCTAACTAGTAGGATTCTCGGTGGAGTTATGTTACAAGCTGGTTTCGATGTCAAGCTTTCAGAAGTTCACGGTATGTCACAAAGAGGTGGAAGTGTAGTTACTTTTGTACGCTTTGGAGATAAGGTTGCAGAACCAATAGTAGAAGAAGGTCAAGCAGATGTAATAATTGCATTTGAAAGATTAGAAGCTGCAAGATATGCACATTTCCTTAAGAAAGATGGAATACTAATTCTTAACGATATAAGGATTGATCCAATGCCAGTAATAATAGGTGCGGCTGACTACCCAGAAGAGATAATCGACACCCTAGAAGATAAATATAATGTAATAAAAGTAGATGCTTTAAGCGAAGCTAAGGAACTAGGCAATTCTAGAACCTTTAATATTATAATTTTAGGTATTGCAGCAAGATATATGGATTTTGAAAAAGAAGAATGGTTAAAAGTTATTGAAGAAACAGTTCCAAAAGGTACAGCCGAAATTAATAAAAAAGCCTTTGAACTAGGTTACACTTTAGATGCGTGAATAAACAGATTAGTGCAAGTAATGTAATATTTATTTATCAAGCTCGCTTGAATAAATAAATATTATATTATTTGTATAAGTGTAACGCGAGCGAGGAAATGCAGTTTTCGAGCTGCTAATCTGTTTGTGAATAAAACTATGTTATACTATAAACAACCTATATAAAGATTAAAACTGATGGGAGATATGAACATGCTAAAACAACTTTCAATTTTTGTAGAAAATGAAGTAGGAAGTTTAAGAAACGTAACAACAGTTCTAAAGAATAACAACATTAATATTAGGGCTATTGCTACATTTGATTCCCCGGAATTTGGTATACTTCGTATAATCGTAGATAAACCTGAAGAAGCACATGAATTATTAGTAAAGAATGGTTTTGTCTTAAAAATCACTAATGTAATTGCAGTTAATTTAGAAGATAAGCCTGGCGAGTTAGATAGAGTATTAGAAGTTATAGAAAATGCTGGTTTAAATTTAAATTATATTTATTCTTTTGTAATTAGAGGTCAAGAAGAGCCTTTGATGGTTATGCATATTGATGACTTAGAAATAGCCATGCAGATTTTAACAGAGAATGGTGTTAAAATGGGAACTTTGGAGGGTTAATCATTATGTGGAATGAAACAAAAGAATGTATGAGTAGAGATGAAATGTCTCATATGCAAAGTGTTAGGCTAAAGAAGTTAGTAAACAGAGTTTATCATGATGTAGAGTTCTATAGAAAAAAGATGCAAGAGATGGGACTAGAACCAGGAGATATTAGAGGCATTGAAGATATTACTAAATTACCTTTTACTACAAAAGAGGATTTAAGAGATAACTACCCTTATGGTTTGTTCGCCATTCCTGAATCCCAAGTAGTTCGTATACATGCTTCATCTGGAACAACAGGGAAGGCAACTGTAGTAGGATATTCCAGAAAAGACCTTGAAATCTGGCAAGAATGTGTAGCTAGGGTATTATCTATGGTTGGAGTTGGCAAGGAAGATAAGATTCAAGTATCCTATGGTTATGGATTGTTTACAGGTGGTTTGGGACTGCATTATGGTGCAGAAACAATAGGGGCTACTGTTATTCCTATGTCTACAGGTAATACTAAAAAACAAATAACAATGATGCATGATCTAGGAGTTACGGCTATTGCTTGTACACCGTCATACTTATTGCACATAATTGAAGTATTAGAAGAGAATAAGTTAGTAGATGAATTAATGCTAAAGTATGCCATATTAGGTGGAGAACCTTGGACTGATGGTATGCGCAGGGAAATTGAACGAAGATTAGGAATAAAAGCATTTAATATATATGGTATGAGTGAAATTGTAGGACCAGGTGTATCTGCTGATTGCGAATATCACAAGGGGCTTCACATATATGAAGATCATTTCATTCCAGAAATTATTCACCCAGATACTTTAGAGCCAGTAGAACATGGGCAAACAGGAGAGATAGTTTTCACTTCAGTAACTAAAGAAGCATTGCCATTACTAAGATACAGAACTAGGGATATAACCAATTTATCATATGATGTATGTGAATGTGGAAGAACCCTTGTTAGAATGGGAAGATTACAAGGTAGAACAGATGACATGTTAATTATAAGAGGCGTTAACATATTTCCTTCTCAAGTTGAGACAGCCCTTTTAGAATTGGCTGAAGCTAGTCCACACTACCAATTAATAGCAGATAGAGTGAACAATTTAGATATTCTAGAGGTTCATGTTGAGTTAAATGAACAGTTCTTTTCAGATGAAATTGGTGAAATAGAGAAATTAAAAAGAAAAATCACCCGTGCTTTAACTCAGGCTTTAGGCGTTTCTGTTATAGTCAAGTTGGTTGAACCAAAAACTATTGAGCGAAGTGAAGGAAAAGCGACTCGTGTAATAGATAAACGAACTTTATTGTAGCTATCCACTATAACAAGTCAAGGAGGAGTACCATGTTTATTAAGCAACTAACAGTATTTCTTGAAAACAAAGACGGAAGATTAGAAAATGTTACTGAAATACTTAAGAATAATGATATTAATATATTATCAATAACCCTAGCGGATACAAAAGATTATGGGGTTTTACGAATTATTGTCTCCGACCCTTTAAAAGGAGTTGAAGCACTACAAAAAGCCAATTTTTCGGCTAGGCTAGTGGATGTGATTGGAGTAAAGATTCACCATAAGGTAGGGAAGCTCCAAGAAATGCTTAAATGTTTATCAAGTGAAGGCATTGGAATATCTTACATGTATCTATTGGACTCAGGCAAGATTCCTTCTATGATAATTAAAACTACTAACAATGAAAATGCAATATCCATATTAAGCAAAAAGAATTATGAAACAATAAATGAAAACGAAGTATATTAAATCATACTTTTAAGACAAACAAAAAAGTAATAAGATCTCATTCTGAAGTGAATAGATATTATTACTTTTTTTCTATTTTCTGTTCTATTTGATTTAATAATAGTGATTGTTCTTTGGAATCTAGTTGTCGGAATAAACTAATCAAGTTTTTCTCATTGGCATTTATTTTAATAGTTGTAACTAATTTATTATAATCTTTATTAGTGCTATAAAGTTCCGATTCGTAAATGTAGGCGATTTCTTCGGGTACTTCTCTATCATCAATTAGCTCATTAGCACTGATTTTATAGTAGTTTGCTAACTTCAATATGCTTTTGTGGTCTGGCGATCTTGTACCCTTTTCATAATGGGCATAACCTTGCCTTGTCATATTAAGTAAGTCGCCAAGATCAGCCTGAGTTAAATCTCGATTTTTTCTTAAATATTTCAACTTATCATTTAATGAGTATCCCATTTGTTACCACCTTTTCACTGTTTTTAATTATACCAAGATAAAAGGTGAAAAACTCAAAAGGCAACAAAGTGGAGCATTCAGGCTAATTTATAATAAAATTTTTGCTTTAGAAATTATGTTTTATTCAAAAAAATATTTGACAAAAGTTTTAAATAGTGGTAGTATAACATTAATGCATACAAATGTGCACCTGCTGTCATAAGATAGCAGAATAATTAATTTTTTGGAGGAAGAATATACATGAACAAAGGTACAGTAAAGTGGTTTAATAACCAAAAAGGCTATGGGTTTATTTCTGATGAACAAGGGAACGATGTATTCGTACATTTTTCAGGACTTAACATGGATGGATTTAAATCTTTAGAAGAAGGACAAGGCGTTGAATTTGAAGTTATTCAAGGAGACAAAGGTCCTCAAGCAACTAACGTAAACCTAATCTAATCATTTAAGTTTTCAGTGTACCTTTTTTTTGATAAATTGTAATACAATTTTTATAAAGAAAAGCTATATTGTAATAAACAAATTGATTAAAAAGGTTATTCCTCGGAATAACCTTTTTTTTGTGCCCTTATTTATTATAATAAACATTTTTTAAGCGACTTATTAGTTTGTATAATGGGCTAAAGAGAAGTAGGGCCACAAAGAAATTGGCAATACCATGAACTAAATCGAATGGAATTCCACTTATCCAATAAGCGAGAGCTGTATTAAAACCACTTTGTAAAGTGCCATTTGCTAGACCCATAAAAAAATAGGGGATAGAGCAAAGAGCGCCAAAAGCTAAGCCAAAGAAGCCAGAAATAAGAGCCCAAACAACTGGAGAAGTTTCCTTTTTAAAGATATATGTAATTAGTGCTAGTATAAACCAAATATACAAATAATTAATCCACCAAAGACCAAAGCCATATATTATACCTTCTAATATAATGAATACGCCAATGATATAAAATGAATTTTTCTTAAAAACCAAGGTGTATATTATAATAAGTAGGCTTACTAGTTCTATGTTTGGTAGGAATCCTAGGGCTACTTGAACTACTAATAGGACTGCTGTTAGCATACCAATTAACGGAATATCTTTAAGAGCCATATTAGTATCCTACAGTTAGCGTTATTTCGTAATGATCTCCGTCTTCAATAGGAGTTTCATCTACTCCGGTCATTAAGGATTCTCCGTCTTTAGAAAAAGCCCACCATTCCTGATTGGCATCATTGGCAGTGTAATCATCAACGGTTATAACAAATAAGCCAAACTCTGATTCAGTTCCTTCAATTAAATCTTCTTGTTCTAGGGCACCCCTAAGATATTCTTCATCAGTATTAATCTTATGGGAGGTTGAAGTATTATCGTCCATAACAACCTCAACTGTAATGTTCTTGTTACCCTCAGTAGGATCTGCTTTTGACTTGCCATAAGCAAAGATACCTCCAGCAATAACAAGAAGGAATAAAACTAGTAATAAGCCAATCTTTAAGTTCTTTTTGTTTCTCATTGTAATCCATCCTTTCATAAATCATAGAAAAAATCATAAAAAAAGCTCCCACCACAGGAGAATGTAATTAGAATGGACATGTATCCTATATATTTATGTAAGCTAATGATGTCAGTAACACATAAATTAAGCAAAATCATGTCATTATAATACCTTTATCCAAATCCTCGTGGCGTAAAATGGTAAAAAAATCAAGCAGGTATTCTGACTCATGCATCAAGGCTTTATTTAAATCTTCCCAAGTAGTAATAAGTATATTACTATAAGTAAAACATTCTGCTACTACAGTAATATATACTATTAATACTATTCTCAGTGATTTTGATAATGCAAAAGCTATTAACAAGACATTATTTAAACAGCTTATAAAGTAACTGCATTACTAAATAAAACTCCACATATACAGCGGCGAGACCGTACAGGCTTTTAACCTGTTTCCCTATTAAGTCTATTAGTTATCAAATTGATAATAACATGTTAGACCACTTGAAATTATGTTATAATATTCGCGTATAAGTAGACTAGGGCATGAAACTATTATATAAATTTGTCAAACATTTTGAATAAATTTACATATTAGTTCTCATGTCTAAGTGCAACGTGAACGAGGAAACGAAGTTTCCGAGTTCCTAATCTATAAAGACTATGTTATAATATAGCGAATATAATGTTAATTTTATCACTGTTAAAAAAAATTGTCAATAGGAGGGGGAAGCTATGAATGTATATAAAGAATCATTTGGATTTACAAAAGAAGGGGTAGAGGTTTTCAGATTTATCATTAAGAATGATAATGGTATGGAGGCCCATTTTACAAATTACGGGGCAAATATTATAAGTATTATTGTAGCTGATAGAGAGGGACATCTTGATGATGTAATGTTAGGTTATGATGATATTGCTGGCTATGAGGACAATTCACCAGGTTTTGGATCTTTTATTGGTAGGCATGCTAATAGGATTAAAAATGGAAGATTTGAATTAAATGGTGTTACTTATCAATTAGATAAAAACAATGGAAATAATAATCTTCATGGTGGCAATTTAGGATATAATACATTGGTTTATGATGCTAAGATAATAGAAGAAGACAATATTATATCTGTAGAATTTTCTAGAACCAGTCCCCATATGGAACAAGGTTTCCCTGGAAATCTTGATATTAGGGTTAAGTATTCAATTACTAATGATAGTGAATTAATAATACAATATTATGCTATTTCGGATCAGGATACAATTGTAAACTTTACTAATCATTCTTATTTTAATTTGTCAGGCCATGATTCCGGATTGGTATTAGATCAAAAGTTTTGGTTAGATAGTGATGCATTTACCATAACAGATAAGGAATTGATACCTACAGGGGAAATAGCCTATGTTACTGATACACCTATGGACTTTAGGGAGTTAAAAGCGTTAGGACAAGATATTGAGGCGGATTATGAGCCTCTTAAAATAGGTGGGGGATATGATCATAATTACATATTAAAAACTAGTTTTGGGCAAGTAGAGAAGGTTGCAAAGTTAGTTGATGATATATCAGGAAGGGTAATGGAAGTTTATACAGATATGCCAGGTGTACAGTTATACACTGGGAACTTCCTATCAAAAAGAAAAGGTAAACAAGGGGCTGTGTATGATAAGCGACATGGGGTATGCTTCGAGACCCAATACTATCCCAACTCTATAAATACACCAGAATTTCCATCTTGTATTCTTAGGGCAAATGATGAATTTGAATCAGAAACAATATATAAGTTTCTGTTACAGTAACGAGAAGAACAAAGACCATATAATAGAACAAAGGCTATACAATAAAACAAAGACTATACAATAAAACAAAGACCATATAAGAAATATGATATGTATAATAAGGATTAAATCATTATCAATCATATACTTCCTATATGGCCTTTTTTATGTTTGTTATAAATTCTTATCATATGATGAAAGTAATATTAGGCCAAACTACTTTGTACCATAAATTCTATCCCCAGCATCACCAAGACCAGGTAGAATATATCCATTATCATTTAGCTTCTCATCTAGGGCACCAATATAAATATTTATATCTGGATGCTCTTTTTGTAATCTTTCTAATCCTTCAGGGGCTGCTACAATACATAAGAAGTTTATCTTATTAATTCCTCTTTTCTTTAATATATCAAGAGCTGCACAAGCAGAACCACCAGTAGCGAGCATAGGGTCTACAACATAAAATTCTCTTTCTATAGCATCTGGTGGCAATTTACAGAAATACTCTACAGGCTCTAGTGTTTCTTCATCTCTGTAAAGTCCTATGTGTCCTACTTTTGCATTAGGGATTAGTTTTAACATTCCATCTGCCATATGAAGGCCAGCTCTTATAATTGGTGCAATACATAGTTTCTTTCCTTCAATTTCATAGGCTGTTGTTTTTATAAGTGGTGTTTCTATTTCTATTTCAGCAAGTGGTAAACCCCTTGTAGCTTCATAACATATTAACATAGCCACTTCGCTGGTTAGATCACGAAATTCCTTAGTAGATGTATTTTTACATCTCATAATACCTAACTTGTGTTGAATTAGTGGATGATCCATTATCATTACTTTAGACATCTTATTCCTCCTAATATTATTTGTTATAAATAACATTAATAATTATCCTATTCGCCATTATAACAAACATATATTAAGAATAAAAGATTTAATTTTAATTTTGTAGAAATTTCCATGAATATGTCTAAATGACTAGAAAGTTACTAGAATAAAGAAAAAGTTTATGAATAAAAAACTAGTTAAAAATAAATAAAAAACCAATAAAAAGAAATGAATAATCTTTCTTTTCTTGATTTTAAAAAGAGGAGAAGCCTAGCAGGGGGGAGTACTACTAGGCTTTGTTTTATGAAAAAAATTATCTTATTAGCATTAGTTTTTGTTGCTATGATTATAGTATAGGGTACATATATGATTAGTTTATGGATGATTTATGAACATTTTGTTAATAATTCATTTGTTTTGTTAGAATATATAAATTGATATAATTAAGTATGTAAAATTGTAATAGAAAAGTTGATATTTATATATATTTATAATAAGTAGATAAAAATGGTGTTATAAATGAGAACAACTTTAAATAAGTATGATTTAGGTTTGTTTCTAAAGACAGGGATTGTAGTTTTGACCTTTATGGCAGTTTTTTTTTCAGGAATGAAATATTTACCTCAAGTTGTAACTGTGACAAATCACACAAATTCAACAAAAATTCCGATTCAGAGTGTAGAGACTGATAAAAAAGTAGTGTCACTAACATTTGACATAAACAGTACAAGTGAAGATTTAGACAGTATTTTAAATATATTAGAGAAACACAATGTAAAAGCTTCTTTTTTTGTAACAGGCAAATGGTTAGACGAGAATTACCAGGACATAACAAATATTATAGATGGAGGCCACGATATAGGCAACCACAGCGATAATCATAGGCATATGGATTTGTTAAGTAAAAAAGAATGTGAAGAGGAAATTATGAACCTACATAACAAAGTCAAAGATATAACAGGTATTGAGATGACCCTTTATCGACCTCCATATGGAGATTTCAACAATACTCTCATACATACTGCAGAGGAACAAGGTTATAGTGTTATTAAAGGGGATATTGATTCCCTAGATTGGAAGGACTACAGTGTAAACAACATTATAAAGCAAACAAGCCAAAATATAAATCTGAGAAATGGGTCAATTATTTTGTTTCATAGTGATACAAAGTATACGGCCAAGGCTTTAGAAGAAGTGGTTATTAACTTACTAGAAAAAGGCTATCAGATAGCTCCTGTAAGTGAACTTATATACAAAGAAGACTACACTATTGATATGGCGGGAAGGCAGTACCAGAATTAAA
>CAZUDG010000045.1:0-14976 GCA_964618775.1 uncultured Lachnospiraceae bacterium
TTTAATAACAGGTGGGTATACTTTGATTTACAATATAGAGAACATAATATAGATGTTATCACCAAATATTATGAATCCAATGAGAAAATACAAATGATAATAGACAGTACTCTTCCATACCTTGTTAAAGACAAAGATTCTAGTGTTTATATTAGAAACCTTATTACAATGAATAATCGATTTGAAAAAACCGCATATAGTATTATGGCTGGTGAGTATGGTAATAAGTCATATATTATGTATACTAATATGAGAACATTGAATGACTACATATCTAGACACTCTAGCAGTTTAACATCTTCATTTTTACAATTCTCTGAGAGTCAGTATTCATTAGTTTTGGAAAAGTATAACATGCTAGATCAGAATATTTATGTACTATTGATGCTTGCTGTTGTCATGAGTATGGTTATATTTGAAGGGGTAAACCATAATATATTAAGGTCAATTAAGAAAATATCAAATTATGCAATAAAGATATCAAATCACGAATTTGAAACACCTGATATAGAAGAGAATAGCTATAAGGAACTAGATGAGTTTGCTAATACTATTAATAGTATGAAGGGAAGCATTAAACACTACATTGACAAACTTAATGCTGCTGCTGAAGCAGAAAAAGACTATCAAATAGAAAAGATTAAGAACATTGAAAAGGATAAGACTATAAGAGAAACAGAACTAAAATTACTTCAAGTACAAATCAATCCACATTTTTTGTTCAATAATCTAAACACAATTAGTAGGGTAGCAATGTTTGAGGGGGCATCAAAGACAGTTGAAATAATCGATGCTCTGGCTAAAATCATTAGATTTAATATAACTCATCGTAGTAATTTAATAAGATTAAGTGAAGAATTAGAAATTGTTAAGTCTTTTGTATATATTCAAAACATTAAATCCGAAGATAAGTATGAAGTGAATTATTTTATAGATGAAGAATTAGATGATACTAAAATTCCTCCAATGATTATTCAATTAGTGGTAGAGAATTCTATTAAACATGGTTTTATTAATCTGAATCAAAAAGGTAAGATTGATATTACAATTCAAAAAAAGAATGATTATGTAAGCATAGAGGTTACAGATAATGGAGTAGGAATAAGTGAAGAAAAACTTAGGAAGATACTAGCTAATGAAAAGTTAGATTATGCTAGCAACTCCACAGGTTTAGGGATTAATAACATCAAGAAAAGACTTGAATTATATTATGATAGAAATGATTTGTTTGCTATTATAAGTAGTAAAGGCTTAGGAACAAAGGTTGAACTCTTTGTTCCAATAGAGTAAGGAGGTTGAGTGTGTGCTTAAGATACTAATAGCTGAAGATGAGAATTTTGAAAGAAAAGCCATAAAGTATTTAATTAGTAAACAGTTAAAAGAGGAAGAATATACTGTTAAAGAAGCTTCAAATGGACAAGAAGCACTTGATATATCAATTGTATTTAAGCCTGACATAGTTCTGATGGACATTAGCATGCCAATAATGAATGGTCTAGAAGCTACTGGAAAGATTAAAGATATAAATGATGAAGTTGAGATAGTAATACTTACCGCTTTTGACGAATTTGAATACGCTAGACAGGCCATTAAAAATGGAGTTTCGGATTATCTAGTTAAGCCATATAGTGATGAAGATTTCTATGAATCCTTGGATAGTACAATTAAGAATGTAAGAGACAAGAGACAAATTGGCTTAGATAATTTAAACATTATAAAAAACTACAATAATGCAATACCTTTTGTTGAAAAAGAGTTTATAACCCAACTCATTTACGGTGATTATTCAGAATGCTGTAAAATAGAGATGAGTAAAAACATACTAGAAATTGAAGCCCACAAAGCAACAAGCATAATTATAGGGACAGAAGGAGTGCACATTTATAAAGAAAACTCTTTGTTTATTATAAAGAATTATTTTGAAAGTATATTCGATAAAGTGGTAGCGGCTAGATTGTTAGATGATATAGTGGTTTTTGTATTTGATGAGAATTTAGAACAAATTATTTTAAGTAATAAGATGGCAGAAATTTTTTCTCTGATTAAAAATCACTTTATGCAAAATGAAGAAACCCTAGTAAGAATTGGTATAGGGACAATTGCTGATAATATTGAAGAATATGGTGATTCTTATAATAATGCTAGATTAGACTTAAAAGATAAACTCAATTCAAAAAATAGTAATAATTCCAAACAAGCTGCAAATTATAATGAAATCGAGAGTATTATCTCTGGTAAGATTATGAACGAAGATTTAAATGGTGCTATGGTACAAATCAAAACTCTGTTAGATAGTATACTAAATGAAATCAAAGACACAGAGATTAGTACAATTAAATCAATTGTTTATGATCATCTGATTAATATTAATAATAATGTTTTTAATTTTACAGATGCAGATAATAATATTATTACTGATGATAATATAAAAGATGAACTAAAATCACTGCAGACAATTAGCGATATAGGCAATTATCTTGGTGTGTTTAATAGGAGATTAGTGAATATTGTTTCAGAATATAAGAATACTAATAATATTGAAATAGTCAATAATGCTAAAAAATATATAAATCATAATTTCATGAATGATATTAGTCTTGAAGATGTTGCTAAAGAAGTTGGAATATCTAGCTTTTATTTTTCTAGAATATTTAAAAAATTTGAAGGGGTTAATTATATCCAATATTTAACTAAGGTCAAGATGGAGAAAGCTAAAAAACTACTCATCGAGGACAAACTACAAATAAAAGAAATAGCTCAAAAGGTTGGTTATGTAGACCAGAATTACTTTAGTCGTTCATTTAAGAAATATACAGGGGAATCACCTACTGAATTTACTAACAAATATAAGAAACTTAAAATGGATATTATTTCTTAGAAAAAGCTAAGTGTGAATTATATAAAGGCATCTTTTCAAGCCAACTTTTGATAGGGAATAATAGAGAAATAGGATTGGTAAAGGGATGGATATTTTACTTATCTGATAGTCAAGAGAACCCCTAACTTATAGGGTTTACCGAATGAACAATTTACACATTAAATCCCTGAAAACCATGTAAATATCAGTCAAAAATCAAGCAAACTAAAGTTGACAATAAGGTAATTTAATTGTATCATTTATATGAATACAAATAATGTACAAATATTGATAAAGGAGAAATAATATGGCAAAAGTAGTTACCATGGGAGAGATAATGTTAAGATTATCAACACCTGGATTTGAAAAGTTTATTCAAGCAGACAGCTTTGATATTAATTACGGTGGAGGAGAGGCAAACGTTGCAGTTTCATTGGCTAATTATGGTCATGATGCATCATTTGTTACAAAAGTGCCTGATAATCCAATTGGTGCTTCAGCTGTAGCAACCCTTAGAAAATACAATGTTAACACAGATCATATGATAAAAGGTGGAGATAGATTAGGAATCTACTTTTTAGAGACAGGTGCTTCAATGAGACCTTCACAAGTAGTTTATGACCGTGCTAATTCTGCAATAGCAGAGGCTAACGTTGAAGATTTTGATTTTGATGCAATCTTTGAAGGAGCAGACTGGTTCCACTTTACAGGTATAACTCCAGCAGTTAGTGATAAAGCAGCAGAATTAACTGAAGCAGCTTGTAAAGCAGCAAAAGCAAAAGGTGTTACAGTTTCTGTAGACTTAAACTTCCGTAAGAAGTTATGGTCAGAAGAAAAAGCTCAAAAAGTTATGACTAATCTAATGCAATATGTTGACGTATGTATTGGCAACGAAGAAGACGCTGAGAAGTGCTTAGGTTTCACACCTAAAGGAACAGACGTTGAATCTGGAAAGCTTAACCTAGCAGGATATGAAGCTATGTTCAAAGAAATGATGGACAAGTTTAACTTTAAATATGTTGCAAGCTCACTTAGAGTAAGTCATTCAGCTTCTGATAATGGATGGTCTGCAGCTATTTATGATGGTAAAGAATTCTATCATTCTACAGAATACGAAATCAGATTAGTTGACCGTGTTGGTGGTGGAGATTCCTTCGCATCTGGTTTAGTATGTGGTTTAATAGACAAGAAAGATTATAGAGATGCACTTGAGTTTGGTGTTGCAGCATCTGCATTAAAACAAACCATACCTGGTGATATTAACCTATCTTCTCGTGCAGAAGTTGATGCACTTGTTGGTGGAGACGCTTCAGGACGTGTACAAAGATAGTTTTGTAAATTAATAGCATTTAATTCATTAAGGGAGTTATTTATAACTCCCTTAATTTTATTATTAAGAATTATAATGGATTGGAATCAATTTAAAAAAACTAGACTTTATTTAATAGAAACTGGACTTAATTTAATAATAAACTATACTTAATTAAGGATAAGAGGGTGGAGAGATGAAATATATTATTGATGGCAAAAAAATATCTAATGAAATTAAAGATGAACTAAAAGAAGAAATTATCAGGTTGAATAAAGAGGGCATTAAAGTAAAGTTAGTAGTTGTACTTGTAGGTGATAATTCAGCTTCAGAAGTCTATGTCAGAAACAAGCAAAAGGCTTGTGAATATGTTGGGATAGAATCAGAAACATATAACTTACCTGAATCTACTAGCCAATCAGAACTTCTTGAATTAGTTAACAAGCTAAATAATGATAAAGAAGTATCTGGCATTCTTGTACAACTTCCATTACCAAAGCATATTGATGAAGATCTTATTATTAAAACCATTTCACCTTTAAAAGATGTAGATGGCTTTCACCCTGAGAATGTAGGTAAATTAAGTATAGGACAAAAGGGTTATGTATCTTGTACTCCTTCAGGAGTAATAGAGTTATTAAAACGCTATAATATCGATATAGAAGGACAAAATTGCGTTATTATTGGACGAAGCAATATAGTAGGAAAGCCTATGGCTATGTTACTGTTGAGAGAGAATGCAACAGTTACCATATGTCATTCAAAGACTAAGGATTTAAAAGAATTTACCCAAAAAGCAGATATATTAATAGCTGCTATAGGAAGAGCTAAATTTATAACCGCTGATTATGTAAAAGAAGATGCTATAGTTATTGATGTTGGAATGAACAGAGATGAAGAAGGCAAGCTTTGTGGAGATGTTGACTTTGAAGACGTAAAAGATAAAGTTAAGGCAATTACACCAGTTCCTGGTGGAGTTGGTCCAATGACAATAGCAGCATTATTAAGAAACGTTGTTGATAGTGTGAAGTAGGGTAGTTAGCCTTTTTTAAAAAGATAGACACTATTTTTATGCTGGCTTTTACGCTAGCCTTTACATTGCCTTTTACACTATCTGCAAGGGAAATAAAATTATAAAATATAGGGATGCATCATCTGACTTTATACTTTAATATGTCAGATGCTACATCCCTTTTATATTGGAAATTATTATTACTTAATACCTTGAACGGTATTAAGTATATCTCCTTCTTTGTAAGTGAAGGTTATTCTATCACCCACGTCATACCTTACTATATCTATATTTTCACTAACCAGAACATCATAGATTTTATCATCATTTTTAAGAATAATATAATAATGGGTATCCCCATCACTTACAACTTCTGATACCTTTTCGATAACACCTGTGGTATCAGGTGAATTTGAGGTGTCTACAGTAGTTATATTGTTAGTTTTAAGTAGCTCCATATAAGATTCTTCACAATCTTGTATTGAATCACCAATGGCTACAATTTGATATTGTTGTATATTAACCATAGCATAGGACTTTACTAAACCAGCTGCATCTTTTAAGGCAAGAAAGTAAGTTGGTTCTCCATTTATGTTTAGAAGCAGTGGGAAGGTTGCGTTATAGCCTAAATGCTGAACCTTACCTTCAGCTGATGCCATGGCGGAATACTCCTCAGCTCCAGAGATAGGATAGTATTTGGTTTCTGCAGTTCTTTGATTCATAAGTATAAAGCCAACATTTGAATCATCTCCACCAACAGATGTAACGCCTGTATAAACCCATACATCATCACCTAAAGCCAGATAATTGTAACCAGCAGTAGTTTGTAGTGAGTCTCTTTGAGCAAATATGGAGTTAAAGTAACCATGTCTAAGTGTCCCATGATAATCATATAAGCCAATTAGTAAGTCGGCTAAAAACACCCTATCTATCCATTGTGGAATTTCTCCCACATCATAATCCTGATGTTCACCAGTTATTGCATTAACCACGACAACTTTACCAATGGTTTCGCCACCAAACAAACCAATTTTATAATCTTTAACAGGACAAATCCAGTGAGGAACACCCTCATCATCTATTTCAAAATTGAGCTGATCAAATATATAGGTTGGATATCTAAATCTTATATATCTGTAAATGTTTCTTCCAAAATGATCAGACTCAGTATATTTCATGCCTTCATCTAAATCTATTAGGTCAACCTTTTGATTTGTCATATTGATTTTAATATAAGCGGGAATACCTTCCTTAAAGTTGTTTAACCATTTGAATACAGAACCATACCTTAAAGGGGTCACTCTAACAGGAATTTCTTGATAATTGATTTGAGTATAATTATTGGCCACTTCAAATTGTGATACATACTCCACTATGCTACCCATTTTTCTAGAACCAAGTCGTATAGCTGATTCTTTGTCTAAAATAGGAATCTCTGTGTAAGAAATCTCATCAATATCTTGAGTAAAGTCACTATCTTCAACAGTTAATAATTGTTGATATTTAGATGCATTTACAATAGGAGAAGATAAAACATATCCTATAATAAATACCACAAGGAAAACCCCCGTAACAGCTAGAGCAACAATAGGTATTTTGTTCTTAAAAACTAACCTTTTTTGATACTTGATTTCATTTTCATCAATATTAAAAAATGCAATTATAGCTGAAATAATAAGAAGTCCTATTATTAAAAATGACCAAAAGCCCTTAGAGTGTATATTAATAGCAGGCAAAGTCACATAATAATAAATAAATCCTATTACCAAGGTTACAATTACCCCCAATGTAATCTTAGTATATTTTTTCATAAAACCCTCCATTCGTTGTTGTTTAATTTTGTCGTACCCTTTTTGGTGCCCGTTTTTGGTGCCTGGCACTGTGAAAAATCTGTGAAACTTGTGAAAACTAAAACTTGGTGACTGATACTATATATAGGACAATAACACATTTTCACTTGTTCTACATAATAATTGATATATACTAATGTATGTTATAATAATATCAAATAGAGATTTGATGTCAAGAAATATAATCTATATGTAATGTTGAATTTATAAAGTTTGTATATAAAAATAATTCTTTAAAAATATGAATTATATGTTAAACTATGTAGATGAAGCATAAAATACAAATTGTAAAGTACAAACTATAAAGTGCAAATTATAAAATGTAAATTACAAAATGAAAATTATAAAGTTTTTTACAATAGAGAGGAATTTAAGAATTAATGAAGACAATATATATATCTTTAGGCTGTGATAAGAATTTAGTAGACAGCGAAGTTATGCTTGGGCTCATGAAAGATAAGGGTTATGAGTTAACAGACGATGAGTATGAAGCAGAACTTGTTATAATAAATACATGTTCATTTATAAATGATGCAAAAGAGGAAAGCATTAATACTATTTTGGATATGGCCCAGTATAAAGAGAGTGGTAAGTTAAAAGGATTGGTTGTTACTGGTTGTTTGGCGCAACGGTATAAGGAAGAGATTTTTGAAGAAATACCTGAAGTTGATGCAATTGTTGGAACTTCAAGTTATGATCAAATTAACAATGTTATTGACGAGGTACTAGAGGGTAAGAAGTCAGTAAAGATGGGGGACCTTACCTATTCACCTACCAATAATAATAGAGTTAATACTACTGGAGGCTACTATTCATATTTAAAGATTGCTGAAGGTTGTGATAAACATTGTACATACTGTATTATTCCTAAACTTAGAGGTAATTACAGAAGCGTTCCAATGGAACAACTAATAAAGGAAGCAAATGAATTAGTAGATAAGGGTGTAAGAGAACTAATAATAGTTGCGCAAGAGACAACCCTTTATGGCCTTGATTTATATGGTGAAAAGACCCTTCCTAAACTTCTAAAAGAATTATGTAAAATAGAAGACTTACAGTGGATTAGACTTTTATATTCTTACCCAGAGGAAATTACAGATGAATTAATTCAAACAATAAAGGAAGAAGATAAGATTTGTAATTATATAGACATGCCTATTCAGCACGCATCAGATAATATTTTAAGGAAAATGGGCAGAAGGACTAGCAAGCAAGAAATAGTTAATATTATTAATAAGCTAAGAAGTAATATAGCAGATGTTTCTATTAGAACTACTTTAATATCTGGATTTCCAGGAGAAACTGATAGTGATCATGAAGAACTAAAAAGCTTTGTAAATGATATGGAGTTTGATAGGCTTGGAGTCTTTACTTATTCAAAAGAAGAAGATACTCCAGCAGCTATTATGGAAGACCAAGTGGATGAAGATGTTAAAGAAGAGCGAAGAAATGAAATAATGGCCATGCAACAAGATATCGTATTTGCCAAGAATGAAGATATGATTGGTAGAAAGCTTAAGGTCATAGTAGAAGGTAAACTTCCTGATGATGAAGCCCCCCATTACTCAGGAGAAAAGGCTGCATCCATTTATATAGGAAGAACTTATAAAGACGCACCTGATGTAGATGGTTATATATTTATGTCATCGGACAATGAACTTATGTCTGGTGAGTTTTTAGATGTAGAAGTAGTTGAATCTAAAGATTATGATTTGATAGGTTTGATATTGTAAAGGAGGAAATTAATGAATTGGCCTAATAAAATTACTCTTGGAAGAGTTTTCATGATTCCAATATTTCTAATATTATATTTAGCACCAATACCTTATGGTAATTATATTGCAGGTGTTATATTTATTGTTGCAAGCTTTACTGATTTTATAGATGGTTATTTAGCAAGAAAACATAACTTGGTAACAAACTTTGGGAAGTTTATAGACCCCTTGGCAGATAAATTATTAGTAGTATCAGCAATGATATGCTTTGTTGAAAGAGGCTTAGTAGCTTCTTGGATTATCATAATTATTATAGCCAGGGAATTTATAATAAGTGGATTTAGGCTTGTTGCTGCAAGTAACGGGGTTGTAATTGCCGCAAGTCCTTGGGGAAAGTCTAAGACTGTATTCCAAATGATTATGTGCATCCTGCTTATATTTAGTTTTGATTTATTTATATTTAATCTACTTGGACAAATATTTATTTATCTAGCATTAATACTAACATTAATATCATTAGTTGATTATATGTATAAGAACAAGCATGTTATACAAGATGGAATAGGTAATTAAGAGAAAAGAGAGTGGACATGGTTGTAGAAATAATAAGTGTAGGAACAGAGTTACTTATGGGCAACACAGTAAATACAAATGCCAATTATTTAGCTAAAAAATGTGTGGAGCTTGGACTTATAAATTATCATCAAGTAACAGTAGGAGATAATGAAGATAGACTTGAAAATGTTATTAAGACAGCATTATCTAGATCTGATATTATAATTTTAAGTGGTGGACTAGGTCCAACTTCAGATGATATAACCAAAGAAATTACTGCTAAAGCCCTAGGTAGGGAATTAGTTAAAGATCTAGGTGTAAAAGAAGCTATTCAAAGTTATTTCACAAGATCAAGAAGGTTAGACATCCCCCATAATAATTGGAAACAAAGTTATATCATTGAAGGGTCTACAGTTGTAGAAAACCATAATGGGACGGCTCCAGGCCTAATTGTTGATAGCTATGAAGATTATAATCAGGAAGATAATATAAATATTGATAAAACAATAGATGATAATGAACAAATAGGTAAAACCCAGAGTAAAAAGACACAAGCCAATAAGATCATTATACTTTTACCTGGTCCTCCAAGAGAGTTAATTCCTATGTTTGAGGATTCTATAATGCCATATTTAAGATTATATTTACCAGGCACATTTTATTCTGAGACAATTAAAATCATAGGATATGGTGAAAGCGAGGCAGTGCTTATTGTAAGTGATTTAATCGACAATCAAGCTAACCCTACAATAGCTCCTTATGCCAAGCTTGGAGAGGTTCATTTTAGAATTACAGCAAGTGCTAATGATGAAGAAGAAGGTAAAATCCTTGTAAGCCCAATTGTTGAAGAGTTTAAGAATAGATTTGGAAATAGCATATTTACAAATAAGGAAGAAGAGGAACTAGAAGAAGTTGTAGTTGATTTATTGTTAGCGAACAGTATTAAACTAACCACAGCTGAATCTTGTACTGGTGGTCTTTTGTCAGGCAAAATAGTGAATGTTTCAGGAGCCTCTTCTATATTTAATGAAGGCTTTATTACTTACTCCAATGAAGCTAAAGAAGAGCATCTTGGAGTTAAGAGGGAGACCTTAGAGAGATTCGGTGCAGTAAGTCGTGAGACAGCTATAGAAATGGCAGTTGGAGTAGCAAAAAACACTGGAAGCGATGCTTCACTTGCTATAACAGGTATTGCTGGTCCAGAAGGTGGAACAGAAGAAAAACCAGTAGGCTTGGTCTATATAGCTTGTTTCCTGGATAACAATATTAAGGTTAAAGAATATCACATCAATGGAAACAGACAGGCTGTAAGGGAAAGAGCAGTTATATATGCCCTTGATATGCTAAGGAAACAAATGATTGACCAATATGGGTTATAAATGATGGGTCATTTTTAAGTTATATTTTAAAGGAAAGGATATCTATTTTGAAAATGCTATATTAGATTTTGTAAGATTTCACATAGTATTTTCTATAGTAAATAAATTATGAAGGTAATTGTAATTGGAGGCGGACCAGCTGGAATGATAGCAGCAATATTTGCTGCAAGAGGGGGCGGGGACGTTACATTAATAGAAAAAAATGAAAAGCTAGGTAAAAAATTATATATTACTGGAAAGGGTCGTTGTAATATCACTAACGCATGTGATACCCAGGATTTGTTTTCTAGTATAATATCAAACCCAAAGTTTATGTATAGTGGGTTTTATTCATTTTCAAATTATGATATTATGACTTTCTTTGAAGAACTTGGCCTTAAACTAAAAGTTGAAAGAGGAGACAGGGTGTTCCCTGTTTCAGATAAATCTTCAGATGTTATATCAGCCTTAATAAAGGAGTTAAATCGCTTAGGTGTATCGATTTTGCTTAATAGAGAGGTTGCTAAGATAACAACTAAGGAAGATAATATTGTTGGAGTCGAGATAAAAAACTCTAATAGGCAAGTCATAAAGTGTGACAAAGCCATAGTTGCCACAGGTGGAATAAGTTATAGTATTACTGGTTCAACTGGTGATGGCTATAGGTTTGCTAAAAACATGGGCCATGATGTAAGCAGAACTTATCCATCTCTAGTGCCATTTAATATAAAAGAAACTCATATATTTAAAGAGTTACAAGGGCTATCCCTTAGGAATATTGAGATAAGAATATCATTAAAAGATAGTGAGAGGGATAAAGCTAAAACTCCAGATAAAGGGAATCTAGCCAGTAAAGACAAATCTAAAGATAAAGAAATCTACAAAGAATTTGGCGAACTACTATTCACCCACTTTGGTGTAAGTGGGCCGGTTATTTTAAGTGCAAGTACTTATTGTACTAGATATTTGCCAAAACATGAATTGTTGCTTAAAATAGACTTAAAACCTGCATTAACATATGAACAATTGGATGATAGAATATTACGTGACTTTGCAGATATAAGTAATAAACAATTTAAGAATTCCCTGGACAAATTGTTGCCGCGTAAATTAATTCCAGTTATAATCAATTTATCCAAGATTGATCCTGACAAACAAATTAATGTAATAACAAAAGAAGAACGTCAAAATCTTGTGGGTTTAATTAAGGGTTTTGAACTTCATATTGTAAGCACTCGTGAATACAAGGAAGCCATTATAACTAAAGGAGGAGTTGATGTTGGGGATATTAACCCATCAACGATGGAATCCAAGCTGGTTTCCGGCCTTTACTTTGCAGGTGAAGTCCTAGATGTAGACGCCCTAACAGGTGGCTATAATCTGCAAATAGCATGGTCAACTGGATATTTAGCAGGAAGCAGTTGTGTTAGCTATTGAAATTAAACAATCAGTAGAGGAGGATGAAAATGAAAAATTATAGTATAGCAATAGATGGTCCCGCAGGTGCTGGTAAAAGTACTATTGCAAAAGCTGTATCAGAGAATCTGGCCTTTATATATATTGATACAGGCGCTATGTACCGTGCTATGGCTCTTTTTATTCTAAGAAATGACATAGAACCAGAAGATGTAGAATCAATTTCAAAGGTTTATAAGGATGTTGATATAAAAATAGATTATATTAATAAAGAACAACAAATATATTTGAATAATGAAAATGTAACAAAAATTATTCGTGGTGAAGAAATCGGCAATGCAGCATCCGTGGTATCAAAACATTTAATTATCAGAGAAAAGATGGTAGAGCTACAACAAAAACTTGCTAGAAACGAAAACGTTGTAATGGATGGAAGAGATATAGGAACAGTTGTACTACCAAAAGCTGATTTAAAAATATACTTAACAGCAAGTGCAGAAGAAAGAGCAAGAAGAAGACATCAAGATTTACAAAATAAAGGTATAAACGAAGACATAGATGAAATCAAAAAAGATATAATCGCAAGGGATAACCAGGATATGAATAGAAAAAACTCGCCCTTGAAACAAGCCGAAGATGCTATAAAAGTCGACTCTTCAGCTATGTCAATAGAAGAAGTAGTCTCAGTAATATTAGAATTATTTAATGAAAAAAATAATAAAAAAACGGCACCAAAAAGTGGCACCAAAAAAGCAGAGTAAAAAAGTTATGCCATAAAGAAAAGGTGATTTAAATGGAAGTTAAATTAGCTAAGTCAGCAGGATTTTGTTTTGGAGTAGAGAGAGCTGTTGACACAGTCTATGATGAAATCGATAGTTCTAAACCAGTATACACATATGGGCCTATTATTCATAATGAAGAAGTAATTAAAGACCTAAATAACAAGGGCGTTAAGGTTATAAATGGAATTGAGGAACTTAGGAATATAACAGAAGGTACAGTAATTATACGTTCTCATGGTGTTCCCAAGGAAATATATGATATAATGGAAGAGCAGGGTGTAAGACTAGTTGATGCAACTTGCCCTTATGTCAGGAAAATACATAAAATAGTGGAAAGAGAAACAAACAATGGGCGTCATGTTATAATAGTAGGGAATGACCATCATCCTGAAATAGAGGGAATAAAGGGTTGGTGCGAAGGCAACTACACTGTTATTATAGATGAAAAAGAAGCAGAGGAATTAGATTTTCCACAAGACACAAAACTATGCCTAGTTTCTCAAACGACATATAATAACAATAAATTTAAAGATTTAGTTGAAATAATATCAAAAAAGGGTTATGATTGTATTATTATGAATACAATTTGCAAGGCTACAGAAGAACGCCAGGATGAGGTTCGAAAGCTTGCAAGGGAAAGTGATGCTATGATTGTCATAGGAGGTAAACATAGCTCGAACACCCAAAAGTTATATGAAATATCAAAATTAGAATGTGAGAATACTTACTATATACAGACACTTAAAGACCTGGATTTAGACGAACTCCAATCTTATTGTAATGTAGGTATTACAGCAGGGGCATCCACCCCAAATAATATTATCAAGGAGGTTCATACTGAATGTCAGAAAAAAGTTTTGAACAAATGTTGGAGGAATCAATAAAAACGATACACAATGGTGAAATCGTAGAGGGTACAGTAATATCAGTAAAGGAAGATGAAATCGTATTAAATATAGGCTATAAATCCGATGGAATAATCACCCGAAACGAATACACTAATACGCCTAATGTAGACCTTACTCAAGAGGTTGAAGAAGGCGACACCATGGAAGCCAAAGTTTTAAAAGTAAACGATGGTGAGGGACAAGTTTTACTATCTCATAAGAGATTGGCAGCAGAAAAGACCAATAGAAGATTGGAAGAAGCTTATAAGAACAAAGAAGTTCTTGAGGCTGAAGTTACTGCAGTCCTTAAAGGTGGATTAAGCGTTGTTATTGATGAGGTAAGAGTATTTATACCTGCAAGCTTAATTTCAGATCATTATGTGAGAAATCTTGACCAATACAAAGGTCAAACAATCAAATTTATAATTACTGAATTCAATCCTAGAAGAAGAAGAATTATTGGTAATCGTAAGATTCTTGTTCAACATAAAAAAGAGGAAATGAGAGAAGAGTTATTTGACAACATCAAGGAAGGCATGAGAGTTAAAGGAACAGTTAAGAATATTGTTAACTTTGGTGCATTTATTGAACTTGGTGGAGCAGATGGTTTGCTTCATATTTCCGAGATGTCTTGGGGAAGAGTAGATGACCCACATGACATTTGTAAAGTAGGAGACGAATTAGAAGTATTAGTTAAAGAAATCAATGGTGAAAGAATTGCCCTAAGCTTGAAATTTGACGCATCTAATCCATGGACAAATGCTGAAGATAAGTATAGTCCAGGCACGATAGTTACAGGTAAAGTAGCTAGAATGACAGACTTTGGTGCATTTGTAGAATTAGAGCCAGGAGTTGACTCATTACTTCATGTTTCACAAATCTCTAAAGAACACGTAGACGAGCCATCTGATGTTTTATCGGTAGGTGAAAAAATCACTGCTAAAGTAGTTGACTTAAGTGTTGAAGATCAGAAAATCAGCCTAAGCATCAAAGCTATGGATGATATAGATGATGAAGATGAGTTATCAGCTGCTGAGTTAGATAATGAAGAAGAATTAGAAACAGAAGAAACATTAACAACTGAAGATGAAACAGTAGTTGAAGATACAGATACAGTTGAAGATGCTGATACAGAAGAAGAACCAGAAGTTGAAGAAGAGGCTGTAGAGGAAGATTCAGTAGTTGAAGAAGAAACTTCTAACGAAGAAGACTAAGCAAAAATTACTGGTACCAGT
>CAZUDG010000045.1:15076-16795 GCA_964618775.1 uncultured Lachnospiraceae bacterium
TGGTACCAGTGATCATTAGTTAAATGCACAATATATGCATGTTGCACATGTTTTACAGATGGTACCTGGCACCAAAAGATAGGCACCAAAAACACCAAACAATAAAATAACACTTTTACCTTAAATAATATATATAGAATATGCTTATAAGTATATTTTATATATATTATTTGTTTATAATATAAAATAATTATAAAAGGTGATTTCCATAGAACATTTATCATAAAAGAGAATAAAAGCAAAGTGTATAGTTGATTTTTATAATTTTTTCTAGTATATTTACTATGTGATTATTTTAGAAGAAATATACTAATAGCTTAAGGTTAGATAGGAGCGGATATGAAGACAACAAGAGTTGCTGTTGACGTTATGGGTGGCGATAATGCACCAGTTGATATAATAAAAGGTGCCATTAAAGCAGTTCAAGATAAGAACAATATAAAGGTAATATTAGTAGGCAAAGAGGATATCATTAAAAATGAACTGACGGGGTATACATACGATGAAGATAGAGTCTCCATAGTTCATGCCGATGATGTTATTACTAATGATGAATCACCAGTTATGGCAATACGCCGTAAGAAGGAATCATCAATGGTAGTCGCTCTTAACCTAATAAAGAATGGTGAGGCAGATGCCTTTGTTTCTGCTGGAAGTTCAGGTGCAGTACTAACCGGCGGCTTATTTATAGTAGGAAGAATCAAAGGAATTGAAAGAGCACCTCTAGCACCTCTAATTCCAACTCTTAAAGGTCAATCACTCCTAGTAGATTGTGGAGCTAATGTAGATGCAAAGGCTAACCAATTAGTGCAGTTTGCTAGAATGGGTTCAGTATATATGGAAGAAGTTGTTGGTATAAAGAATCCAACAGTGGCCATAGTTAATATTGGAACAGAAGAAGAAAAAGGGAATGCTTTAGTAAAAGAGACATATCCTTTACTAAAAGAATGTGAGGATATTAATTTCATAGGTAGTATTGAATCCAGAGACATTCCATTTGGTGGGGCAGATGTTATTGTATGTGAAGCATTTGTTGGAAATGTTATCTTAAAACTCTACGAAGGAGTTGCAATGGCATTAATGGAAGTAATTAAAGAAGGTTTGATGAGTAGTACAAAAAGTAAGATAGGGGCATTACTAGTTAAGGATGCTCTTAAAGACTCACTTAAACTATTAACTTCTGATGATTATGGTGGAGCACCACTACTTGGCCTTAATGGACTGGTAGTAAAGGCCCACGGCAATTCTACCTACAAAGAAATTAGAAATGCAATTATTCAGTGCATTTCATTTTCTGAACAAGAGATAAATAAAAAAATCAAGGCAAGAATCAAAGAAAATGAAAAAGAGACAGAAGAATAGAGACAATATTTAAGAAACATTGTTTTTGCAGTATCAATAAAGAAAGGGAAAGAAAATGGAATTAGAAAAATTACAAGAAATTATCAGTGAAGTATTAAACATCGAAAAAGATGAGATCACAGAAGACTCAAAATTTGTTGATGATTTAGGAGCAGACTCATTAGATGTATTCCAAATAATTATGGGAATTGAAGAAGAATTTGATATTGAAATCGACAACGAAGATGTTGAAAGTATTTCAACAGTTGGAGATGTAATAGAAGAAATCAAAAAACTAATAGATTAGTTTTTAAGCTAGGCCCTTTCAATTAGGACGTTCACTTTTTTAAGGTCCAGATTGAAAGGGCTAAATATTTA
>CAZUDG010000046.1:0-2324 GCA_964618775.1 uncultured Lachnospiraceae bacterium
TCAAAGGCACTTAACGCAGCTGTAGCACCTAAACCTATTGAAATTACAATCTGTTTATAAGGTGTGTCTGTACAGTCTCCAGCGGCAAATATACCAGGAATGTTGGTGCCACCTCTATGGTCTATAATGATCTCGCCTTTTGAATTACTTTCAAGGAAATCTCCAAGCCATTCCGTGTTTGGTACTAGTCCTATCTGGACGAACACTCCATCTACTTCTACATTTCTACGGGTATTGCTTTCTTTACTATCAACGCTTTCTCTTTCAATATAACTAATTCCATTGACCGTTTTGTCTCCAGTAATCTCTTTTACTTCCACGTTTTTTAGTATATCTACATTGGGGAAACTGTGTAGTTTTTCTTGGAGTATAGCATCTGCCTTTAATTCAGGCAAATATTCCATAACTGTAACATGGTTGGCTAGTCCTGCTAGATCAATGGCTGCTTCAATTCCGGAGTTTCCACCACCAATAACAGCTACGTCCTTTCCTTTGAATAAAGGGCCGTCACAATGTGGGCAATATACAACTCCTTTGTTCTTGTACTCGGCTTCACCTAGAACTCCAATATTACGCCAACGTGCGCCTGTGGCAACTATAAGGGTCTTGCTCTTTAAAGTAGCGCCATTTTCTAGTTCAACATGAATTAGGTCATGTTTGGTCACTTTTTCAGCCCGCTGGGATAACATGATATCTATATCATATTCCCTAACATGGCCTTCTATATCCCTAGCAAGTTTAGTGGCTTCTATTTCTTTTACTCCTACAAAATTCTCAACATTAAGAGTTTCATTAATTTGGCCACCAAATTCATCTGCCACAATGCCTGTTCGAACTCCTTTTCTGGCTGCATATATTGCAGCACTTGCTCCTGCTGGTCCTCCACCAATAACAAGAACATCAAAAGGTTCCTTGTCCTCATACTCAGATATGTCTGGTGCAATATCTAGTTTTTCAAGGATGTCTTCCTCTGACATTCGTCCTCCAGCAAAAAATTCTCCGTTTAAATCTACGGATGGTACAGAGAAAATGTTTTTGCTTTCCACTTCATCCATGTAAACATCTCCGTCAATCATGGTGTGGCTAATATTAGGGTTAAGTACACTCATGATATTAAGAGCCTGGACTACACCAGGACAAATATTACAGGTCAAGGTAACGTAGGTTTCAAAATTAAGTTTTTCATTAATTCCTGCAATCCGTTTAGCAGTCCCATCTTCTATCTTAGGGGCTACACCACTTACTTGTAAAAGTGCCAACACCAAAGAGGTGAATTCTTGACCTAAGGGAAGTCCTGCAAATGAAATCCCCCCAGATAACTTCCCAGAAGCTTCCATGTCTTCATTCATTCTGTTTATAGAAAAGCTAGGAGTACGAGGAAGGTCTGCCCTTACTACCTTAATCTTGTCAGACATGCCACTTATATCTTCTAGAAGAGATAAGGTATCCTTAGATACCTTATCATTACCTGCACTAACTCTAATTAGCACATTATCTTCCATTAACTTTAAATATTCACTTAACTGATCTTTTGTCTCTTTGTCCAACATTCTTATCGCCCCTTAAATTTAATCTTCAAGTTCCATAAGTTCCAATTAAATTTTACCTTTAAGATCAAGCTTCACGCCAAGCTTTATTGTCTCTTTGCCTTCTTCCCATTTTGCTGGGCATGCTTCATTGGGATTTTCTCTAATATATTGGGCTGCTTTAACTTTATTAACTGCAACATCAGAGTCTCTAGAAATAAGGCCAGCATTAATCTCTATAGCTTGAATTATTCCATCTGGATCTATAATAAATGTACCACGATTTGCCTGACCTTTTTCTTCAATAAAAACATCAAAGTTGCGACTTATAAGATGGGTAGGGTCACCAATCATAGCATACTCAATCTCTCCAATTTCTTCATCAGCATCATGCCAAGCTTTATGAGTCAAGTGTGTATCTGTAGAAACAGAATACACTTCTACACCTATGCTCTTAAGAGTTTCGTAGTTAGTCTGCATATCCACTAATTCAGTAGGACATACAGCGGAGAAATCAGCAGGATAAAAGAAAACAATACTCCACTTACCTTTTAAATCTTCTTGTGTAACTTTAATAAATTCACCATTTCGATACGCATCTGCCGTGAAAGGCTTTACTTCTTTTCCTATTAATGACATAATCTTTTCCTCCTTAAAATTTGTTTTTTAAATTATCTGTCAATATTGATAAACGTTCTCATTATTAACATTGTAGATATAATTGAAGGACTTGTCAAGTGATTTCTTTATTTGTTTTTCCACATCATGGCTCATCTTCATTATCTGCCAATTAATTTA
>CAZUDG010000046.1:2424-5587 GCA_964618775.1 uncultured Lachnospiraceae bacterium
ACTTACTACAACCTACACCGGATAAGCTTGATTCTCACTATCTGCGGCTGTTAAATCAACCTTTTCCTGTTGAGCTTTTCTATATTTGAAGAAATCTATTGCTACTTCTGGGAACAATGCATATGTTAATACGTCTTCATCTTGTTGTTTCCAGTCTGCAACTTCTCCTTCTAACTTATCTAATTCAGGCGCTATTAAGTCTGCTGGACGAACAGTAATTGGTTCTTCACCCTTAGCAGCTTTCTTTTGTAATTCTGGGTTAACTGGTAGTGTAGTCTTACCATATTTGCCCATTAACATGTCTCTAGCCTCACTAGTAATCATCTTATATCTTTCACCTGTAAGTACATTAAGAACAGCTTGAGTACCAACAATCTGACTTGATGGTGTAACTAGTGGTGGATCACCAAAGTCTTTACGTACATTTGGCATTTCTTCTAGAACATCATAATATCTATCAGATGCGTTTTGCTCTGCTAATTGTGATACTAGGTTTGAAAGCATTCCACCAGGTACTTGGTAAAGTAATGTTTTAATATCAACACCCAATACCTTAGTATTAATTAAACCTTTTGCAACTGCATTATCTTTCATAGGTCTAAAGTAATCTGCTATTTCAGCAAGTAATTCTTGGTCTAATCCTGAATCATATGGTGTATCTTTGAACACTTCAACCATAACTTCTGTTGCAGGCTGACTTGTACCAAGAGCAAATGGTGATATAGCTGTATCTATAATATCAGCACCAGCTTCTACACCCTTCATATAAGACATTCCAGCCAAACCACTTGTGTAGTGAGAATGGATGTCAATAGGAATACTTACTTCTCCTTTTAATGCTGTAACTAATTCTTTTGATACTTCTGGAACAAGAAGTCCAGCCATATCTTTTATACAAAATGACTTAGCACCCATAGATTCAATTCGTTTAGCCATTTCCACATAGTAGTCAATATTATAAGCCTCACCTATTGTATATGATACTGCTATTTGTGCATGACCATTTTCTTTATTTACAGCATTTACTGATGACTCTAAGTTTCTAAGATCATTTAGGGCATCAAATATTCTTACTATATCAATTCCGTTAGCTATAGATTTTTGAACAAAATATTCTACAACATCATCTGCATAATGACGATATCCTAAAAGGTTTTGTCCTCTAAGTAACATCTGTAGCTTTGTATCTTTAAACCCTTTTCTTAGAGTTCTAAGTCTATCCCAAGGATCTTCTTTTAAAAATCTTAAAGATGCATCAAATGTGGCTCCACCCCAGCACTCTACTGAATGGTATCCTACTTGATCCATTTTTTCCATAATTGGAATCATCTCTTCTGTACTCATTCTTGTTGCCATTAGTGACTGGTGAGCATCTCTAAGTACAGTTTCGGTAATCTTTACCGGTCTCTTTTCAACAGACATATTCTACCTCCTATACAAAATAATTGTATTTTCTATACATGTTTATCTAGCTTTATATACCTATATAAACATAAGTTTTTTTGATAATTATTAATTACGATAATCAAATAATTAAGATAACAAAACAAACATTATCGATTATTTAAAAACAAAATTCATTATTCTTAAAATAAAACTCTATTGTTTTACTTTTTTTACACTCCAAATATTGCAAGGAATAATCCTGCAGCTACTGCTGTTCCTATAACACCAGCAACATTAGGTCCCATAGCATGCATTAGTAAAAAGTTTGATGGATCAGCTTCTGCACCAACTTTTTGTGATACTCTTGCTGCCATTGGTACTGCTGATACTCCTGCTGAACCAATAAGTGGATTAATTGGATCTTTAGAGAATTTGTTCATAATTTTAGCTAAGATAACACCTGATGCAGTTCCTACCATAAATGCTACTAGTCCTAGTGCAACTATCTTTAGTGTATCTAGTGTTAAGAAAGCTTCTGCACTTGTTGCCCCACCTACTGATATTCCAAGTAGGATAACAACTATATACATAAGAGCATTAGATGCAGTTTCTGTAAGTTGTGGAACCACTCCACTTTCTCTAAATAAGTTACCAAGCATAAGCATTCCTACTAGAGGTGCTGTAGTTGGTAATATAAGCACTACAACTATTGTCACAACTATAGGGAATAAAACTTTCTCTAGCTTTGAAACTGTTCTTAATTGTTTCATTTTAATTTTACGTTCATTTTCTGTAGTTAAGGCTCGCATTATTGGTGGTTGAATAATTGGTACCAGAGCCATATATGAGTATGCTGCTACTGCAATTGGACCCATTAATTCTGGTGCAAGTTTTGACGCCAAATATATAGATGTTGGACCATCCGCACCACCTATAATACCTATTGCAGCTGCCCCTCCATCCGAGAAACCAAATAATACTGCAAATAAATAAGCAGAAAATACACCAAATTGTGCTGCTGCTCCTAGCAAGAAGCTTTTAGGGTTAGCTATTAAAGGACCAAAGTCAGTCATAGCTCCTACACCCATAAATATAAGTGATGGGAAGATTCCCCATATATCACCAAGATAGAAATAATATAATAATCCGCCTGCTACATCATTACCCAAGGCATCTACTGAAGGTGGTGACATGATGCCAGGGAATAAATTAACAAGCAACATACCAAATGCAATCGGAACTAGTAATAGCGGTTCAAATCCTTTTACTATTGCTAGATATAAAAACACACATGCAACTGCAATCATTATAAAGTTCTTGTATGTTATATCAGCAAAAGCAGATTGCCTGGCCAAATCGCTTACAATATCAATTAAATAATCCATTTTTCCTCCTCTATTTTATACTCCAATATAGACTCCTGGACTATATCCTTCTTACTCTATATTATAATATATAGTATAGAATTTGATTCATTTTTAATTCATTAAAATATAAAGTACACCCATATATTACATGAATCATACTAATGAAACACTAACAAAGATTCATTAATTTAGAGTTGCAACCAAGTCTCCTGCTTCAACCATTTGGTTTGCAGTAACATTAATACTAGCAATAGTTCCGTCTTCAGCAGCAACAATTTCGTTTTCCATTTTCATTGCTTCTAATATAACAATAACGTCACCTTTACTAATTGCTTGACCTACTTGTACATTTACTTTAAGAATTTTTCCTGGCATAGGAGATTCTACTTCTATACTTCCTGCTGAACCTG
>CAZUDG010000046.1:5687-14198 GCA_964618775.1 uncultured Lachnospiraceae bacterium
CTACCTTCCTGTACTGATACTTCATATGCTATTCCATTAACGGTAATTGTATAATTTTTCATCCTTAATTCCTCCTTAATATTAATTCGAGAATATATTATTTTTTTATTTATAAGTTATAATTCGTCTTATGAATATTTACAAATGTATAAGCATTCATTACAAATTATCTATATGTGGTTTTTCTACGTATGGATCTAATGAATAATCCATCGGCTGGGACTTCTATCCCCTCTTGTGTCATACTTGCCATAATAGCTGCTGTAATTACTGCTACAAGTTCATTATTATTAGTTAAATCTTGATTGTTTGAATTTTGATTATCTGCACTCACAGCTGTGTTTTGTGTAGTTGTTTTACTTGCTTGAGCCTTGCTAACTTCTGGCTTTACAGCTTTTTCCTTGACATTTGCTTTATTATCATTTGTTTTATTAGGTAAAAATTTAAATAAATAAATTACAAATGCAATTATAAGCAGTACTGCAAACACTACAGCCATTCCTATTAAAGTATTAAGACCTGCCCTAGTCATTCTAGCTCCTAGTGATGTGCTTAAACTAGTTAATAAATTTATATTAATCATGCTTTCCTCCTATCTAATTATTCTATGCATATCTGAAAATGTTCTAGATTAAACTGTTCCATGCTTTTTAGTTGGAAGTTCTTCTACCTTGGTAAATAACATTTCAAATGCATAAATTAGATGTTTCCTTGTGGCAGGAGCTTCAATAATTGCATCTACATAACCACGCTTTGCAGCGGACTGTGCACTAGCTTGAAGGTCAGCATATTCTTTAGTTTTTTCTTTAACTAAATCACTATCATCACCATACATAATTTGTGCTGCAGATTTGGCATCCATCATACCAATTTGTGCACTATCAAGTGCAAATACTAAATCAGCACCAATGTGTTTGGAGTTCATAGTAATATAAGCAGAACCATAAGCTTTACCTATAATAAGGTTTACTTTAGCTATAGTTGCATTAGCAAATGCATAGGTTAATTTAGCTGCTGCTATTGCTACTGATTGTTCTTCTTCTATAGTAGCCTTATATCCATTAACATTAGTTAGTGTAAGTAGAGGGATGTTAAAACTATCACAAAACTTAACAAAGCTTTCTGCTTTATAGATACCAGCTGTTGATAGTGATCCGTCAAATGATTCAACCTTTTTGCCTTCAGAATCTATTATTTGTGTACGGTTTGCAACTGCACCTACTGTCATTCCATTAAGACGAATAAATCCAGTTACCATATCCTTTGCATAATCTGCTTTTGTCTCCATAAAGAAGTTGTTATCTGAAATGTCGATTAAAGCTGCTGATGTGTCCTCTAATTCACTTGAGAAATTAGGAACCAAACGATTTAAATCATCTGTGCTTTCTGTATAAGAAGAATCCTCACCATTATTATCAGGTAAGATAGTTACTAATTGTCTGATTTGACCTAGTACTTCTGCATCTCCTTCACATACAAAGTCCACATTACCAGAAGCTGCTTTAAGTTCTGCATCAGATGTATCAGATTTAGTTGTATAGTTACCATCTAATGTATTAGGTGTGTTGACAAATAGCTTACCATCTGTTTTAGCTATAAATGAAAAATCACTTAAAGCTGTTAGTACTGCGGCTCCACCTCCAGCATTACCAAGTACTGCTATAATTTGAGGAATAACTCCTGAAGCCAATGTTTGTTTTTGATATATCATACCAAAAGCATCAAGGGCATCCGTTGCTTCTTGTAACCTCATACCAGCACTATCAATTAAGCCGATAATTGGAGCACCTACTTTAAGTGCTAAATCATAAAGATGTGAAATTTTTCTTGCATGCATCTCGCCAACTGTTCCATTTAAGGCTGATGTGTCTTGAGAATAGACATATACTAATCTACTATCAATTAATCCATATCCAGTTATAACACCGTCTCCAGAAACTTCTTCCCCGCTTAGGTTAAAGTCAGTGTTTCTACGTGTAATTAAACTACCAACTTCAACAAAACTACCGCTATCTAGTAAGGAATTAATTCTATCTCTAGCTGACAATTGTGATGTTTTATTCATGTCATGACCTCCATTTATATATTTTTATAATTAACTTTAAAAAAAAACAACAATTCCATTATAATCTATATATAATTATATTTCAATAAATATTAAAAACTTTGTCCCTTTTTGTGTGAATATTCTTAATGTTTTTTAAGATTTGAAATATTTTATAAATAATTTAATTATTTGTCTGTATTATGTTCAAATTTATGTTAAATACAATCCTTTTCTTCTAAATCTAAATTCTTTCTTATTAAATCTAAGTCAAAACCTTTATTATATAAATTGTTAGTTAATTTTCTCTTGTCTTCATCAGAAAAGTCTCTAGAAGATCTTTTTCTCTTTTTTATAGCATTCTTAATGGCAACATCTTCACTGCCATATTCATCATATATAGCTTGCTCTATAATATCTTTAGCTACACCTTTAATTAAAAGCTGATTGGTAATTTCCCTCTTGCTTTTAGTTGTACGTTTATATCTTACATACTGACAGGCATATCTACCATCATCAATATAATTATAACTATCAATATATTCTATGGTTGCACCAATAATCTCTTCATTATATCCTGCCTGTTTTAATTTATTTATTAACTCTTGTCTTGTTTTGTCCACTCTCTTTAGAGTATTCATTATTTGCTTTTTTGCTCTTAAAAGATTAAGTCCATATAATTCTTCATATTGGTCTATAGACATCTCCATATCTTCTTCTATATCATATTTCTTAAGTTCTTTGTTATATAGCCAAAACTTGTATTCTTCATCTATATAAATTTTAATCTTATTATTATTAAAGTTTTCGAATTTCGTTATATACATAAAATCCCCCTTGAACCTCTCACAACTAAAGTCACGAGTGTTCTTAGTTGTGTTAATAAATATTTAAGAGTCCAAAGGAGCTTAAAACTTTTTTATATCTTTAAAAGTTTATAATCTCTTTTGGACCCTCATAATTTTGTCTATTCCTATAATTTATAAACTAATATCTATAATAACCATTATTATAGTATTTATCAATATCTTAGGCTTTAGTTAAAACTTATGCTTTAGCTTTAATTTCATCTTCTTTTAGATCTTCTTCAGGTTCTTTAGTCATATCTGGTTTAATCATACCATCTGTAGAAAATTCATGGATTTCTCTAACCTGCTTCTCTACATCATAATAGATATCTGGATTCTCAATTAAGAAGGCCTTAGCATTCTCTCTTCCTTGACCAATCTTAATGTCATTATATGAGTACCAGGAACCACTCTTGTTAATTATATCTTCATCAACTGCAAGATCTAGTACGTCGCCTTCCTTAGATATTCCCTTACCAAATATAATGTCAAATTCAGCTTCCCTAAATGGCGGTGCAACCTTATTCTTAACTACCTTAACTCTTGTTCGGTTACCCATCATCTCACCGCTTTGCTTGATTGATTCAATACGGCGAATGTCTAGTCTAATTGAAGCATAAAACTTAAGGGCACGGCCACCTGTTGTGGTCTCAGGATTACCAAAAACTATTCCAATCTTTTCTCTAAGTTGGTTAATAAATATTATAGTACAGTTAGACTTATTAATAACTCCTGCTAACTTCCTAAGAGCTTGTGACATAAGACGCGCTTGCAGTCCCATATGACTGTCACCCATCTCACCATCTATTTCTGCTCTTGGAACTAGTGCAGCAACTGAGTCAACTACTACTATATCTACAGCTCCAGAGCGCACCATAGTCTCTGCTATTTCTAGACCTTGTTCACCGTTATCTGGTTGGGAAATATATAAATTATCAATATCAACACCGATATTCTTAGCATAACCTGGATCAAGGGCATGCTCTGCATCTATAAATGCTGCAATACCACCTTGCTTCTGAGCTTCAGCTACCATATGTAGAGCAATGGTAGTCTTACCACTTGACTCTGGTCCAAAAACTTCAATGATTCTGCCTTTAGGAATTCCACCAACTCCCAAAGCTATGTCAAGGCTAAGAGAACCTGTAGGGGTGGTTCCAATAGCTAAATCTAATTGATCAATCCCCAACTTCATAATAGAACCCTTACCATATTGTTTCTCAATTTGGGAAACAGCGGCATCTAACGCTCTTGTTTTATCATCCTTTGCCATAACAATTCTCCTTTTCTATGTTCGAACTTATGTTCTTCTGTTATCTTAAATGATTATCAATCATTTGTCAATCTTTTTAAAAAATATCACAAAGAATATAAAGGTAAAATTATTATAACAATAATACCATTTTATGTAAACTGACATTATAGCTAAACTATGTGACGTTTTCTAGTTAATATAACGTTTTGTGGTTAATAAAACTTCTTAAGTAAAGCTATACTAAACATATAAGTTTTTCGGTTGAACTAGGTTTGGAGAGTAGCCAGCTGCCCTTAGGGCTCCTACAATTTGCTCCTTATGTTCATGACCAAAGGCTTCCATTGTTATTGTTAGTTCAACTGCACTGTTACGGTTAGTGCTTACAAACTGATTATGATCTAGGCGAATAACATTGCCTTGCTCTTGGGCGATTATAGATGCTACATTAACAAGTTGCCCTGGTCTATCTGGAAGGAGTACTGATGCTGTAAATACACGACCACTTTGAATTAGTCCATGTTGTACTACTGATGATAGGGTGATGACATCCATATTTCCACCAGAAAGAATAGATACTACCTTTTTATTCTCAGGTTTTAGATGCTTTAAAGCTGCAACTGTAAGTAAGCCAGAGTTTTCTACTACCATCTTATGATTTTCTATCATATCTAGAAAACATACTATCAGCTCTTGGTCATCTACTGTTATTATTTCGTCAACATTTTCTTGTATGTATGGGAAGACTTTGTCGCCAGGTGTTTTAACTGCTGTACCATCTGCAATTGTATCAACACTTGAAATGGTTTTAACTTGTCCACATTTTATGGACTCTTCCATACAATTAGCACATGCAGGCTCAACACCTATTACTTTGATATTAGGATTTAGCATTTTCACAAGAGTTGACACACCTGCTGCTAGACCTCCTCCTCCTATTGGGACTAATATGGTATCTACAGTTGGAAGGTCCCTGAATATTTCCATGGCTATAGTGCCTTGACCCGTTGCAAGAACTTCATCATTAAAAGGATGTATAAATGTATATCCTTTTTCATCTGCTAGTTTATATGCATATTCACAAGCATCGTCATATACATCCCCATGAAGAATTACTTCAGCACCATGTTTTTTTGTTCTGTTTACTTTAATCCAAGGTGTAGTTGTTGGCATTACTACTACAGATTTAACACCAAACTTAGATGCAGCATAAGCAACACCTTGGGCATGATTACCAGCGGAGGCTGTAATTAAGCCTTTGTTTCTTTCTTCTTCAGATAATGTACTTATTTTGTAATAGGCACCACGAACTTTATAAGCACCAGTAAGTTGCATGTTTTCTGGTTTCAAGTATACTTTATTGCCTGATTCTTTTGAAAAAAACTCACTATAGATTAAGTTGGTCTTAAGGGTTACTTCGTGTACTTTTTCGACTGCTTCTTCAAATTTTTCTAATGTCATCATTATACTTAGTTCTCCTTCACACTAAATAGTGCATTTATAAAGTTATCTGCATCAAACTTTTGTAAATCTTCGATTTGCTCTCCCACACCAATGTATTTGATTGGTAAGCCTAGTTCTGATTGTATAGCTATAGCAATACCACCTTTTGCAGTACCATCTAGCTTAGTGATTATAATTCCTGTAACGTCGGCTACTTCACTAAATTGTTTAGCTTGGATTAGGGCATTTTGTCCTGTTGTACCATCAAGGACTACAAGTGTTTCCCGGTTAGCTTCTGGCCATTCTCTAGATATAACTCGGTCTATTTTCTTAAGCTCTTCCATAAGGTTCTTCTTATTATGAAGTCTACCTGCAGTATCGACTATTAAAGTGTCAACATTTCTTGACTTTGCTGCATTTGCTGCATCATATACTACAGCTGCAGGATCAGAACCTTCTTTTTGAGCTATAATATCTACACCTGCTCGACTAGTCCACTCAGTAAGTTGCTCAATAGCAGCTGCCCTAAATGTATCTGCCCCAGCAACTAATACTTTGTTGCCTTTTGTTTTAAGTTGACTAGCTAACTTACCAATAGAAGTGGTTTTTCCTGCACCATTAACCCCTATTATCATAACTACTGATTTCTTGCCTTCAAATTCATAAGCATTGTCATCAGTTTCCATTTGTTCTTTTATACTTTGAATAAGGAGCTCCTTACATTCTTCTGGATCCTTAATTTTGTTTTCTTTAACCTTTTCCCTTAAATTATCTATAATATTAGTTGATGTCGAAACACCTATATCAGCCATAATTAATATTTCTTCAAGCTCTTCATAAAAATCTTCGTCTATACTAGAGCCAGAAAACAATGCTTCCAAACCAGCGAATAAATTATTCCTAGTTTTTGAAAGCCCCTCTACCAATCTACCAAAAAAGCCTTTTTTCTCTTCCATTGTTTCCTCCTATAATTATCTACCCTTCTAAGTGATCCTCGATTAAAGAAACTGCAACCAAGGATGACACACCCTTTTCTTGCATTGTTATACCGTATAATACATCAGCAGCATTCATTGTGCCTCTTCTGTGGGTAATGACAATGAACTGAGTGTTTTTTGAAAGTTTTTTCAAATAGTTTGCATATCTAATAACATTTGCATCATCTAGAGCCGCTTCGATTTCATCAAGCAAACAAAATGGTGAAGGTTTTAAGTTTTGAATTGCAAACAATAGGGATATTGCTGTTAATGCTTTTTCTCCACCTGATAACTGCATTATGTTCTGGAGTTTTTTCCCTGGAGGCTCTGCAGTAATATTAATCCCTGCGTCTAAGATGTCATCACCTGTTGTTAGGGATAAGGAGGCCCTTCCACCACCAAATAATTCCTTGAACACTTTTATAAATTCACTCTTGATATCTTCAAATTTCTCACTAAACTGCTTTCGCATTCCTTCTTCAAGTTCATTTATGATAGCAATTAAGTTTTCTTCTGATTTTTGCAAATCATCTTTTTGCTTAGTTAAAAACTCATATCTTTCTGATATTTCCTTATACTCTTCTATTGCATCTATATTAATGCTTCCTAGGCCTTTCATTTTATCTTTGAGCTCTTTGACTTGTTTTTTAGTGTCGCTAATATTCTTAATTGTTGCATCTCTAAGGCCAAGAGCACTAGTATATGTAAGTTCGTATGTCTCCAAGATATGACTTGTTAATTCTTCTAATTGATTAGATAATCTCTCTTGCTGGTTATTTAGTCTAAGTAAGTCTTTGTCTAGTTCATTAATTTCTCTAGTAATTCTCTCTCTTTCACTAAATAATTCTTTATGGATTTTTGATTCTTTATCTTTTTCTTCTATTTTCTTAGATATGTTTTCCTCTAGTGCATTTATATTATTCTTTTCATTTTCAATATTGTTTTCTAAAGTATGTAATTCATCTTCTTTTAAATGTATTTGATCATTAGAATTCTGGACTGACTGTTCTAAATTATTCTTATCCATGTATAACTTTTCTGTTTCAGCCTTTAACCTTTTTACATTTTCAATAAGGTTGTCTTTCTTTTGTATAGTTGCAGAGTATCTTATTTTAACAGTGGATTGCCTTGCTTGAAGTTCTTGTTCTTTCTCTTGGGCTTCCAATAAATGGAAGTTGGCCTGATTCTTTTTTTGCTCATAATCAAAGCGTTCTCTTTCATAATTAATTAGAACTTTTTTTATTTTATCAATATTATCCTGAAAATCATGTCTATTATTATTAATTTGTGTAATTGTATTTTTGTATTCTTCAAATCCTTCTTGAATATTTTGCTTTTTACCTAATAACTGTTCAATATTAAGCTCAAGAGTATTTTGTTTTAAGGATAAGTTTTGAAGGTCAATTCTTGTTTCATCTAAAGCTTGTCTTTTATGTAACCTTATATTTCTCTTTTCTTCCCTATCATTACTTAGTTTGGTAATTTCTATACTTAAATTCTTTACTGATTTTTCAAGTATTGATATTTCCCTTCTACGTCCTAGTAAATTACTGGTGTTTCTATAAGCTCCACCAGACATGGATCCTCCAGGACTAATAAGGTCTCCTTCGAGGGTAACTATACGAAGACTTTGTTTGTATTTCTTTGATAATATAATTGCATTGTCAATATTATTTACAACCAGATTCCTCCCTAGTAAATAGTTTGCTAAATTCTTGTAAGTATCATCTATTTCTACTAGAGTATCAGCAAATCCAACAACCCCTTGTTCATTAAGGAGGTTTTCTGAAATCTTATTATTTCCCTTGATTGCTGTTAGAGGTAGGAAGGTTGCACGCCCGTATTTGTTTTGCTTTAGGTAGTTAATCATTTTCTTAGCAGTGTTTTCATTATCGGTAACTATGTTTTGTATACTGCCGCCTAGGGCCGTTTCAATGGCTGTTTCAT
>CAZUDG010000046.1:14298-16567 GCA_964618775.1 uncultured Lachnospiraceae bacterium
CATATTCATTAAGGAGTTCAGTTTGGATTTTTCACTATGGTATACTTGTTGTTTATCATTAATTTGGCCAGTTAGGTTTTCTATCTCTACTTGAATAGTAGATAGAAAATCTTCTAATTCTTTTATATCATCCTTGGAATTGTTAATGTCCTTTGATAATTTTTGTAACTTATCCTTAGAGTTTTTAAGCTCATCATTAACTTTTCCCTCTTCAAGATTATATTGTAAGATCTTATCATCTATTTCATTTTTTCTATTAATATTTTGTTCTAGTAAGGTTTCAAATCGTTGCAAATTACTCTTGTCAGTTGATTCTTTATTAAGCAAATCAATAACATTCTGATTATATCTTTCTATTTCCTTGGAATAGTTTACTATAGACTCCTTACTGGCCTCTAGTTTAGAAATGAATTTTATTTGCTCTGTATCTATAGCCTCTATTTCTTCATCAATTTTATTGTTTTCTTCTATATATTCTTCTTTTTCCTGGGATTTAGAAGTGATGTCATCATCAATGGACTTAATTCGGTCCTTGTTTTGATCAATCTGATTCTTTAGACTATTAATTTGTTCTCTAATTAACTTAATATCACCTTCATTTTTTTCTATGGATATTTTGTAGTTGTTTAGAATTGTTTTATCATTTTCAATGTCTGTATTATGATTTTCCAATAAAATTTCAAGGCTATTATATTGGCTAATTATATCTGTATGTTTTTTACGGATTTCCTTTATGGACTCTTCTGAAATACTTGTTTTTTTATCGACTTCTTCTTTGGAGGTCCTTATTTTATCATGTTCTATAATAAACAAATTTACTTCTAATCTTTTTAATTCCTCATAAATACCCAAATATTTCTTGGCATCTTTGGATTGTTTTTCTAAAGGGCCAAGTCTTTTTTCAATTTCTTTTAGTATGTCTGCTATTCTAACTAAGTTCTTTCTCTCTTCATCTAAATTCTTAATTGTTGCATTTTTACGTTTTTTATATTTGCCAATGCCAGCAGCTTCATCAAATAATTCTCTTCTATCTTCAGGCTTGCTAGAAAGGACCTTATCTATTTGACCTTGTCCTATAATTGAATAGCCTTCTCTTCCAATGCCAGTATCAGTGAACAAGTCTGTGATGTCTTTTAATCTGCACACCCCACCGTTAAGCAGGTATTCACTTTCACCGGAACGATACACTCTTCTTCCTACAGTAACTTCCGGATAGTCTATAGCTAGGCTACCATCTTGGTTGTCAAGGGTAAGCATAACGTATGCATAGCCTAAGGGTTTTCTAACGTCTGTTCCAGAGAATATAACATCTTCCATCTTAGAACTACGAAGTTGTTTGGCACTTTGTTCACCAAGCACCCATCTAACAGCATCTGCTACATTACTTTTCCCACTTCCATTGGGGCCTACAATACCGGTGATACCATCTTGGAATTTGAATTTTATTTTATTTGCAAAAGATTTAAAACCATATACTTCTATGCTTTTTAAATACATTTCATTCTCCAGCTTTTAATTTTTTAAGGGCTTGTCTAGCTGCTTGTTGCTCTGCAGCCTTTTTTGTTTTACCTTTACCTGTACCAAGTTTTTCGTTTTTTAATTTAACTATAACGGTAAATTCTTTATTATGGTCTGGCCCTTTTTCATCAATTAATTCATACTTTATAGGATCAGAATATTTACTTTGTATTATTTCTTGCAAGATAGTCTTGCTATCGAAAAAGAGTTCTTCTTGTTCTATTACCTTCAAAATATGGTTGGTAACAAACTCTTTCCCATTAGTAAAACCACCGTCCAAGTATATACCGCCTACTATTGCTTCCATTGCATCAGATAATATTGAGTTCCTAGCTCTTCCACCTGTGGCATCTTCACCCTTACCAAGAAGCAGGTAGTCACCAATATGCAGTTTTCTTGCACAATAAGCAAGGGATTCTTCACGCACATAGGTCGCTCTTATTCTAGTTAGCTCCCCTTCAGTAATATTTGTATGTTTATTATATAGAAATTCGCTTGATACTAATTCTAACACTGCATCCCCAAGAAACTCAAGTCTTTCATTATTATAAAGTTTGTGCATGCTTTTTTCGTTAGAGTATGAACTGTGGGTTAGGGCTTGCTTTAAAAAAATTTTATTGGAAAATTCATATCCTATAATATCCTCTAGTTCATTCCAGTCTTTGTTACTGGGTTTAATTCTTCTCATCTGTCTGATCAACTCCTTTTTTCCGGTTTGTTCACAGTAGTTGTAGCAGTTGGAGTTCACAGT
>CAZUDG010000047.1:0-2111 GCA_964618775.1 uncultured Lachnospiraceae bacterium
CCTTCACCAAATTGAAGGATTTTTTCTGGGTAATTCCCATAAACCTTCTTAACTGTTTCATTTACTGTTTTCATATTACAAACCTCCATATTTTTATTTAAATATAACTTAATATAAATCATTAAGAACTCATACTTTCATTATAACATAATTTTAGCGTTATTATTATATTAAAAAACTTTACTAATTCAACCTTACAAAAACAGTTATATAGTGTATATAAAACCATTACTTTGTTTTCCTAATTGTTGACTTTGAGCCTAATAATAGATAAAGTATTAATTACACTGAAAGCTTAAGGAGAAGGTATAATGAATGTTTGGACAATAATATGTTTAGTAGGAACTATAATTTTTGGCTTACTTGGAGCTGTTTTTGCAATAATAAAAGAAAAAAGTGCAAAGTTTTTCCCAGGATATAAGACTATTCCAAAACATGAAATAAGAAAATATGACCATCTTAAGATGGGCAAAGCCATGCGAGATGAAATGCTTAACTGGGCGGGAATTCTATTGTTAGGAACAATATTATCTCATCTTTTAGAAAACATATATGGAATCATTGCATTAGTGCTTTGGGTGATAATTATTCTTGTTAAATTATTTTCTGATCCAAAAAAAGAGCTTAAAAAACATAAAAAGTATTAGAAAATAAATATTGAGTAAATATCTTATTAAATAGTTGGGAACCCCTACTCTAGAGCTAGGAGTTCCCAACTATTTAAATTATCAAGTGTATTTCTTTTCTACTATTGATAGGAGATGATATAAACCTGTTGCGACTATACAAAGTATTACGATACTAAGTATTACTAAGTCAAGTTGAAATACTTGACTTCCATATATAATTAAATATCCAAGACCTGCTTTTGCAGCCAAAAATTCCCCTATGATAACACCAACAAGAGAAGCACCAATACTTACCTTCATGTTACTTACAATTATGGGTATATTACTTGGTAATATTACTTTAGTTAGTATATCTTTTTTATTACCTCCAAGGGTTCTAATTAATTTTAATTTATCTTCTTCCACTGATTGAAAGCCTGTATATAAGTTTATTATATTAGCGAATATTGCAACAGATACAGCACAAACAATTATTGTTTTCATATTATTACCAAGCCATACAATAAAGACTGGTGCTAGGGCCGACTTAGGTAATGAGTTTAAAACAACTAAATATGGTTCTAATACCTTAGCAATACTATTATTCCACCAAAGCAATACTGCTATTAAGATACCAGCAACTACTACAATGGCAAAACTGACAAATGTTTCTGCCAAGGTAATAGCAGTATGATAGAATATGCTACCATCTTTTGTCATATTTATAAAAGTTATAATAAATCTAGAAGGGCTACTAAACACAAATGAATCAATAATGTTAAAATAAGTAGCAACTTCCCATAATACAAAAAAACCAACAATAATTACTATTTGAAAAAAGAAGATTTTCCTAAGAGTTCTATAGTGAAGTAGTAAATAATCTTTATGGGTTTTAGATATGCTAGGGTCATTTATTTGTTTTATAAGTTCCTTCCTTTTTTGTTTATCAGCCATTATTATGATCAAGCTCCTTCCATATTTGGTTAAAATAATCTTTGAATTCAGGAGCGCTTCTTGCTCTAAATGGTGTTTTGTCATCCACAGTCAAGTTTATGTCAATTATATTTTTTATTTTACCAGGCCTTTTGGTGAGTACTATAATTCTATCTGCCATTGATACTGCCTCAGAAATATCGTGAGTAACTAAAATTGCTGTCTTTTTTTCTTTTCTTATAATTTTCCAGATATCATCAGCCACCTCTAGCCTTGTTTGATAATCCAGAGAAGAAAATGGTTCATCCAATAATAAAATATCTGGTTCTAATATCAATGTACGAATTAAGGCAACCCTTTGCCTCATACCTCCAGATAATTCTGAAGGATAAGAATTTCTAAAGGAACTTAATTCATAGGTGTTTAACATGTTATCTATAAGCTGATAACTTTCTTCTTTTAAATTTTTTTGTATTTCAAGTCCAAGAGTCACATTTTCAAGTGTAGTTCTCCAATCTAATAATTGATCCTTTTGAAGCATATATCCAATATTATTACCTGAAGGTTTTG
>CAZUDG010000047.1:2211-10611 GCA_964618775.1 uncultured Lachnospiraceae bacterium
TCTAATAATTGATCCTTTTGAAGCATATATCCAATATTATTACCTGAAGGTTTTGTGTTCTTATTATTAAGAAGATAATTCTCATCATAATCTATCATATCAATTAAAACTTCATTACTTGAGGAAATAGAAGTATTATTTATATATATACTACCGGAATCTGGTTTAATTAAACCTGCTATAAGAGAAAGAAGAGTAGATTTTCCGCAACCACTTGGACCAACTATCGCTACGAATTCAGACTCATTAACTGTAAAAGACAAGTCTTCAATAGCCAAGGTTTCGCCCTCTAGATTGTGGTAACTGAAATTAATGTGATCAATGATTAAGCGTTCACTCATCTAGTTCCCTCCTGTTTTTTACTATAGGTTATTATATGAAAACTAGAAATTTTAGTTACTGAATCATGACTTAAGACAAAGGCTTTTAGAGAATTATATAGAAAAACAAAGAAGGAATGAAAGTTTTGTTGCTTATTGAAATAAAAAAAGACACGGAGTTCCGTGTCTTTTAATGAAATCATTCCTAAAATTAATTATTCTGCTGTTGCTTCATCATCAGATATTACAGGTACTTCTACGTCAACATCAACGTCATCATCTGCATCTTCATCATCTTCAGCTTCCGCTCTAGGTTCACTAATTGATATGATAAGTTCATCTGCATCTAATTCAGTCTTAACCTTGTTCAATGCTATATCTCCCATAGAAATACTTTCGTTTAGACCTAGTCCACTAACATCTACATCAATAGTTTCTGGAATATCTTGAGGGAATCCTGTTACAGGAATTGAATCGTAAGCTCTGTTTACGATAAATCCTTTTATTTCTACTGATGCTTGACCAATGATATTAATAAGTACTTCAACTGTGATCTCTTCAGTAAGAGATACTACTTGGAAGTCTACATGATGTAATTCATTAGAAACAGGTATTAATTGAACGTCTCTTACCATTACAGTATATGAATTATTATCATCACCTTCTAATGTATAGATAGCATTCCTACCATTAGTACTTAATGATCTTCTAAATTCATCTTTTGGAATAGCCATTGAAACGGAATCTTTTCCTCTTTCAACAATATTACCTAATAAATAACCATCATTTATTAATGCGTTATTAGCACCTTTTGATCTACCTTGTCTTGTTTTAAACTTTAAACTTGCTGTATCACTCATAAAACAGCCTCCTTGTGTATAGTTTTCATTAATGTATCAAATTTATTAATCAAAATGATTTGATATAAAATTTTGAATATTATAAGATTGAAAATAAATATATTATCAATATAAGAATATACCATAAAAATTGCAAAAAATCAAACTATAATTATTCATATTAATATTATATACATTCAAATTAAACTGTCAAGCGTAAGAAGGTAGAAGGGGTTAATTATTTCATAATCTATATCAAAGAGATTATGAAAAAAACAGGTGAAAGAACCCTAGAAGATGGGAGGCAGACATTTACATAAACACTCAGTAATTTCCAACATTGCCAGATACAGTCAATAGGCTCTTATTTTCTACAATGTTCTTGACTAGATTAGTTCGTGTTGTTATAATTAGATACGCTAATTATCTAGTATGTCGTGGTATTAAGTTATCGTGTTAAAGCGATAATTTATTTTTTTTAACCATTAATAATATTGTGTGATGATTATTGTTTATAATATAAGACATTAGTAAAAATAATATAAAAAATGATTGTTTTACATTTTATTATTTAACATAAGCTAGAAATCTAGAAAGAATAAATTGGAGGAGTTGTAATGGATTCAAAGCTAGTGAAGTATATAGGTAAGAGAGCCTTACTTGCCATAGTTACTATTTTCTTAGTTGTTACTATAACATTTTTCGCAATGCATGCTATTCCAGGTGGACCCTTTTTAGCTGAGAAGTCACCAAGTGCTGCAGTTATGGCAGCTTTAGAAGCGAAGTATGGCTTGGACAAACCAATATTTGAACAATATGTTACATATTTGCAAGATCTTTTAAAATTTGATTTTGGACCTTCTATTAAACAAAGAGGTAAAATGGTAACTGAGATTTTAATGGATGGGTTTAGAGTTAGTGCTAAGCTTGGTGGTTTTGCTTCATCAATAGCAATAACGCTAGGTTTAATTTTTGGCTCAATTGCAGCGGTATTTCACAACAAGAAAGTTGACAAAGTTATTATGGTAATATCTACAGCATTTGTGGCAATGCCATCTTTTATAGTTGCCACGTTTTTATTGTTGATATTTTGCGTTAAATTAGGGATATTTCCAGCTAATGGTAATGAGCCTGGGGGATTAATATTACCCATTATATCATTGAGTATTTACCCTATGTCGTATATTGTCAGACTTACAAGATCAAGTATGCTTGATGTATTGGGTCAAGACTATATAAGAACCGCTAGGGCTAAGGGTGTTAAGCCAGCTAAGGTATTATTTAAACATGCACTTCGTAATTCTGTTACTCCAGTAATTACTTATGCAGGGCCTATGATTGCGGGTATAGTAACGGGAAGTATGGTTGTAGAAAAGGTGTTTGCAGTTCCGGGATTAGGTAATGCTTTCGTATCAAGTATCTTTAATCGTGATTATCCTATGGTAATGGGAACCACCATTTTCTTAGGAACTTTGATAATAATTATGATGTTAATATCAGATGTACTTTACAAGGTATTTGATCCAAGAATTGACTTATCTTAATAGCGGAGGTGTAAGAATGAGTAAGACACAAAATGAAAACACGAAAAAGAGTAAACGCTTTACTTTTCATCTTAATATAGAAGATTTTGATCTTGCAAGTGATGAAGAAAAGGCAATGCAAGAAAGAATGAGCGAAAGTACCACATTTTTTAAAGATGGTATGAGGCGCTTAGTTAAGAACAAAATAGCAATGATTTGTTTAACAGCATTGATACTGATTACATTTATAGTAATTTTTGTCCCTATGTTTTATCCTTATTCATATGAGCAGCAATTAGGTGTTGAAAGAGGTAAATCAACAGACTCTTCATATAATAATTTGTCTCCTTTTGAATATGGAGAGACAGAACAAGAGCGTATTGATAGCGGTGAGAAAGTTTTTCCTCATATATTTGGAACTGATGCTCAAGGACGTGATTATGCTATAAGAGTTATATATGGTGCTAGAATATCACTATCAGTTGGTTTTTTTGCAGCAATTATTGTACTTATTATCGGAGTAGTATATGGTTCTGTAGCCGGGTATGCTGGAGGAAAAGTAGACCTGGTTATGATGAGAATAGTAGACGTAATTTATTCTCTTCCAGATACGCTTTTGATTATATTATTTTCGGTTGTATTAAAGGAAACTATAGGACCAAGTATAGAAGGGACAGTTTTTGCTAAGATTGGAACCGATATGATAAGTATATTTGTTGTATTTGCTATACTTTACTGGGTTAGTATGGCTAGACTAGTACGTGGTCAAATTCTTTCAATTAAGCAAGAAGAATATATTTTGGCAGCTAAGTCTATTGGAGCAAAGTCATCCCATGTAATTAAGACACATTTATTACCTAATAGTATGAGTGTAATTATTATATCAACAGCATTACAGATACCATCAGCAATTTTTACAGAAAGTTACCTAAGTTTCTTAGGACTTGGAGTATCTATTCCTATGCCAAGTTTAGGATCCTTAGCTTCTGATGCTTTAGCAGGAATATATTCTTATCCACATAGATTAGTAATACCAGCTCTAGTAATATTTATTATTGTACTTTCTTTTAACCTTCTAGGAGATGGTTTAAGAGATGCATTTGACCCGAAATTAAAGAAATAGGAGGAACACAATGAGTTTATTATCAGTAAAAGATTTACACACTTCATTTTTCACCTCCGCAGGAGAGGTTAAAGCTGTAAACGGTGTTTCCTTTGACCTAGACGAAGAAAAGGTTTTAGGTATTGTTGGTGAATCAGGTTCTGGAAAGAGTGTGACAGCCTATTCAATACTTCAAATTTTAACACCGCCAGGTGAAATAGTAAGTGGTAGTATTAAATTAAAAGGAGAAGAACTTGTAGGATGTAAACCTGAAGTGATTCAAAAGGTTAGGGGTAATAGTATTAGTATTATATTCCAAGATCCAATGACAAGTTTAAATCCGACTTTTACAATAGGAAATCAATTAACAGAAGCAATCATGCTTCATACAGATAGAAACAAGCAAGAAGCTAATGAAAGAGCTATAGAAATGTTAGAACTTGTTGGAATGAATGAGCCAAAGAAGCGACTTAGCCAATATCCCCATGAGTTTTCTGGAGGAATGAGACAAAGGGTTATGATTGCTATGGCTCTAGCTTGTGAACCTGATATATTAATAGCTGACGAACCAACAACAGCTCTTGATGTTACAATACAAGCACAAATCCTTGAGTTAATGAAAGACCTTCAAAAACAACTAGGAATGGCAATTATTATAATCACTCATGATCTGGGAGTAGTTGCTGATATGTGTGATGAAATAGTAGTTATGTATGCTGGGGAAATCTGTGAAAGAGGTACGGCAGATGAAATCTTCTATAACCCTAAGCATGAATATACAAAAGGACTTTTAAAGTCTTTGCCAAGTGCCACAGAAAGAAAAAGATTAGTGCCCATAGGAGGGAATCCTGTTGATTTACTTAATATGCCTGATGGATGTCCTTTTGCACCTAGATGCCCTAAAGCAATGAAGGTTTGTTTGGGTAATAAACCTAAGGAACTAAGAATTAATGAAGCACATATATCTAGTTGCTGGTTAAATGTAAAGGAAGGTATTGAACAACAGACCCTTACCAAGGAGCAAGTGGAGGAGATGTATAGCTATGAATAATGAAAACAAATATCTTCTTGAAGTTAACAATTTAAAGCAATATTTCGATATTCCAATGGGATTATTTAAATCTAAGCCATTAAAAGCAGTTGATGATATCTCCTTTAATATTAAACATGGAGAAACTTTAGGTTTAGTTGGGGAATCTGGCTGTGGAAAAACAACAGTAGGTAGAACAATCTTACAATTATATAAACCTACAGCAGGTGAAATAACTTTTGATGGAGAGAAGATAGGAAGTAAAAGATCTATAGATAAACTTAGAAGAAATGCACAGATGGTATTTCAAGATCCATATTCTTCCCTTGATCCAAGAATGACAGTTGGCGATATTATTGGTGAGCCAATGGACGTTATGGGACTTTATAAATCAAAATCAGATAGGGAAGATAAAATCAAAGAATTAATGGATTTAGTTGGCCTATCTAGTGAGCATGCAACACGTTACGCTCATGAATTCTCAGGTGGCCAACGTCAAAGAATAGGAATTGCAAGGGCACTATCAGTTGATCCCAAATTTGTTGTTTGTGATGAGCCGGTATCAGCTCTTGATGTATCCATTCAGGCACAGGTTATAAACACATTTGAAGACTTACAAAAAAAATTAGGACTTACTTATCTTTTTATTGCCCATGATTTATTAGTTGTAAGACATATATCTGATAGAATTGCTGTAATGTATTTAGGGCAGATGATGGAGCTTGCGGATTCTGATGAACTATTTGACAATCCACTACATCCATATACTATATCATTACTTTCAGCTGTACCTATTCCAGATCCTAATTATGCAAAAAGCCATAATAGAATTGTTCTTGAAGGTGATGTTCCAAGCCCATTAGATATGCCTTCAGGGTGTCCTTTTAGAACAAGATGTCCAAAAGCCACAGAAGAATGTGGGGTAGCAAGACCAGAGTTTCGAGAGATTTCACCTGGACATAAGGTTGCATGTATCCATGTATAAAAACATTAAAAGTAGTCTTTGTTTGTAATAGTATTGTAAAACAATTATTAATAATGTATAATTAGTATTTAGTAAGGTGATTTAGCAAGACAAAGTGCTAAACAGCCTATTTTAAAATCGATATTAATTTAAAATTAATATAAATATCTATAATATTAGGAGGAGAATTATGAAAAGAATATTATTATTATTATTAGTTTCAGTTATGTCAATAGGCTTATTAACAGCTTGTGGCGGTTCTAGTGATGATGGAACAAAAGAAACTGAAGCAACTGAAGGAACCGAGGGAACCGAAGGAGCATCAGAAGGTAGTGCAGATGTTGAAACTACAATGACTGTTGCATTAGCTTCTGAACCAGATACAATCGATCCAGCTCTTAACAGTGCTGTAGATGGTGCTACTTATATTATCCATACTTTCTCAGGATTAGTTGGATACGAACAACAAGAAGATGGGACTCTAGAACTAAGAGCAGATATTGCGAAAGAGTTACCTGAAGCTGAGCCAACTGATGATGGCAAGGTTCAATATGTGTTTGAGTTAAAAGATGACCTTAAGTGGAGTGATGGTTCTGATTTAACAGCTCATGACCTTGTTTATGCATGGAATAGAGCTGCTAATCCAATGACTGCTGCTGACTATGGTTATATGTTTGAAGTTATTGATGGATACGCGGAAGTGACAGAACTTGATGATAATGATGAATTAGTAAATCCAGATGCGAAACTTAATATAGAAGCATCAGAAGATGGAAAAACATTCACTGTTGTATTACCAGTAGATGTTCCATATTTCTTAGAACTTACTGCATTCCCTACTTACATGCCAGTTAAAGAGGATGTAGTTGAAGGTAATGAAGCATGGGCAACAAAAGCAGAAACTTATGTTGGTAATGGACCTTATAAAGCAGTTGAATTCACTACAAGTTCACTTGTGGTACAAAGAAATGAATACTATCACTTTGCAGATGAAATCGTTTCTGATGAAATAGTATTTGCATTTAATGAAGATGATACTTCATTATTAGCTAATTACCAAAATGGTTCATATCTATTTATAGATAATGTTCCAATTGAAGAAATTCCAGCATTAAGAGAAAATCATCCAGATGAATTTGTAACAACTGGTCAACTGGGAACATATTATGTTTCATTTAATGTAAATGACATAAAATTTGATGATTTTGATGTAGAAGAAACAACTAAAATAAGACAAGCGCTTGGTCTTATGATAGATAGAAACTATATTGTTGAAGAGCTTAGTCAAGCTGGTGAAATCCCTGCAAACGGATTTGTTGCAATGGGTCTAACTGAACCAGATGGTACTGAATATATAGACAACAATGGTCCAAACCGTGATGGTGAAGGATACTTTAGTGTAGATGCTGATGATTATGCGGCTAACTCAGAACAAGCAATTGAATTATTAAGAGAAGTTGCAGATTCTTCAGGTTTATTTACTGTTGATGAAGATGGGGTAGTATCAGATGACTTCCCAGTACTTGATTATATTACTAATCCAACTAGTTTACATGAAGCAATCGCAACATATTTACAATCTGCATTTGCTCAATATGGAATAGATATGACTGTTGCAACACAAGAATGGGGTACTTTCCTAAACACTCGTAAAGATGGTGACTACTCTGTTGCACGTAATGGTTGGTTAGGTGACTACAATGATCCTATATCTTTCCTTGATATGTGGGTTTCAGCAAGTGGAAACAATGACGTACAATTAGGTAAAGGCGATCATGCTGAATATGCTGGATTTTCATATGACGGTCAAGATGGATTAACTTGGGCAGAATCATATGATCAAATTATTGCAGCAATAAAAGCTGAAAAAGATGATGAAAAACGTTTTGAATTAATGCATGTTGCAGAAGATTTGCTAATGTCTACTGGTGCTATTTGCCCAATTTTCTACTATACAGACATATTTATGGTTAGTCCAAGCCTTGAAGGAGCTTTTGCAAGTCCTCTAGGATACAAATACTTTATGTATGCAAGTGTTACAGAATAATTCAATTGTTAATTATATTATCTAGAATAATATAAAATTAGCAAAAGAATACTAAAAGGAGTGGGATTAATTTGCCACTCCTTTTAATTTACCCAAAGTTACTGATTATTTCATATAGAAAGGATCTCTAATTGTCATCTGTAGCATCGTTAATGGTATCATTAAGGTCGTTGGCACCATCTTCGATACCATCCTCAATGTCGTCAAGAACGCCATCGTCATCACCGTTACCATGGGTACCATTTGGAGTACCAGATCCAGGAGAATCATTAGTATCACCAGCACCATCAACTCCGTTAGCACCTGGAGCGCCAGGGGCACCATTTAAACCTTCCGTGCCATCATCTGTTGGATTAGTGGTTTCAGGTAAAGTGTTTTCATCATCTGTAGGACCCTGAGTTTCATTTTGGGTTTCATCTTTAGCACCATCATCTGTACATGCAGCTAATGCTAGTACAGCGATTGAACATATTGCTAATAATAAATATAGCTTCTTTTTCATATAACTCCTCCTATATTGATTCTTTTAATATCTTTTATAGTATTCCACCCTAATCATTTATTATGCACTTTCG
>CAZUDG010000047.1:10711-15910 GCA_964618775.1 uncultured Lachnospiraceae bacterium
TTTTCATATAATAATCCTACAATAAACCATACAAGCACAAAGTCATACCTTATCAAACCTTTATAATTAAATCTTTCTTTACTATAATCCCAAGGGCAAGCTTCAATTTTTCTTAAAATGCTGCCAAATACATATTCAGCACTAAAAATGCAAATCGTATATAAACCTCCTCTTATCAATATATTTTTATGTTGTATTTTCTTACTAATAGGTGATATAAAAACAGCTAAACCATAAATAGGAAACATCCAAACAGAGGTTGTACATGATAATAATTTATCTTTTGATATAATAGAAAGCAATCCTGTCCAAGAGCATTCCAAACACCAACCGAGAAAACCACATTTTATAAAGTCATATAAAAATTTGTTTTTCATATTCTTATTATTTCAGATAAAAATATAATTATTCGACTATATAATAAGATATTTAACATATTTAAGAGTATGTCTAAGTGCAAGGTGAACGAAGAAACGAAGTTTCCAAGTTCCTAATCTACGAAGTTTCTAAGTTCCCAATCTACGAAGACTATGCTATAATGTAACGAACAAACAAAAAGGAAAAAGGAAAACAACATGAAAAATCTAAACAAAAGCAGAAAAGAAATTGATATTATAGATAAAGAAATTGTAAATTTATTTAAAAAAAGAATGGAAATAGTAGAGGATGTTGCTGATTATAAAATTAGCACAGGCAAGCCTGTTCTTGATGCGTCAAGGGAAAAGGATAAGATTAATTCATTAATATCATTAACGGATAGTGAATTTAATAAGCAAGGAATAAAAGAGTTATTTAAACAAATTATGGCTTCTAGTAGAAAGTTACAATATGGTAGGATTACCCATGAAGAGAATGAAGCTATTTTTGATGAGATAAGCGGATTGAAGATAAGTCCAGATACGAAAGTTGCCTATTTTGGTGAAAAGGGTTCTTATACAGAGCAAGCTATGGTAGAGAATTTCGGTAATGATATTATTGCATTTCAAGAATCGACTTTTAAGGCAATAATGGAAATGATTAACGAAGGTGAAGTTGATTATGGTGTTTTGCCAATTGAAAACACATCAACAGGCGGAATCGGTGACATATATGATTTGTTAGTTCAGTTTGATAATTATATAGTTAAGGACCATGTTGTTAAAATTGAGCATGCACTTCTTGGGTTGCCTAAGGCAAAACTAACAGATATAAGTAAGGTATATTCCCATCCACAAGGATTACAACAATCCTCTTTATTTTTAGGAAAACATAAAAACATGAAGCAAATTCAATGTTTTTCTACTTCTTATGGAGCTAAAAAAGTATTAGAAGATGGGGATATTAGCCAAGGAGCTATTGCGAGTATAAATGCAGCTAATACTTATAACCTGCAAGTTTTAGAAAAAAATATTAATAATTTTAATGTGAATTCAACAAGATTTATTATTGTATCCAAGAAGAAGGAGTTCATTAAAAATGCAAACAAAGTAAGTGTTTGTTTTGAAATGCCCCATGAAAGTGGAAGTCTATATGATATACTTTCCCATGTCTCTTATAACAATTTAAATATGACTAATATAGAATCAAGGCCAATAGAAAATAAAAACTTTGAATATAGATTTTTTGTTGATTTTATTGGGAATTTAAAAGATTCTGGTGTTAGAAATGCAATTAAGGGAATGAAATCAGAAGCTAATAATTTTAAAATACTTGGTAATTTCTAGGGATAATAATATGAAATTATATAATAATAAAAGGCATTATTATATAATTTCTTTTTTAAAAATAAATACTTTTAACTTCCTATATAATCACAAAGTAGACATAATTATTTGATAAACTATTAATAGTAAAAGTAGACTTGTATATTATAAAGTGAACCAATATATTTTATAAAGTTGGAATATATCGTTATAGGAAGGAGAAGTAGTTTTATGAAAAAAACTATAAAATTTATTTTACTGGCTATTATAGTTGGAGTCCTTGCAAGTGCATCTTATCAGCTATATCAGTCTAAGATTATAGATAATGAAGAAGATAATAGTGAGAATGAAGAATATTTGCAGGATGAAAAGGAAGACGATAATTTATCTTTGATAGATACAAAAGAGAATGAGAAAAAACTTACTAATGATGTATCGGCAATAGTAGACAATGTGATGCCATCAATAGTTGCGATTAATTCTACTATTGAGACTAGTGTTAAAGGGTTTTTTGGCAGGGAATATTCTCAAGAAATAGAAGGTAGTGGTTCTGGCTTTATTATAGGTCAAAATGAAAAAGAGTTATTAATAATAACTAATAACCATGTAATCGATGGAGCAACAGATATTGAAATAGTATTTAATGATGGCAGTTCACAAATTGCTAATGTAAGAGGAACTAATACGTCGGTTGATCTTGCAGTTCTTTGTGTTAACTTAGATGATTTGTCCGATGATACGAAAGATCACATTAGAATTGCTACAATTGGTAACTCTAATAATGTTAAATTAGGTGATTTATCCATTGCTATTGGCAATGCACTAGGATATGGACAATCTGTTACTGTAGGGTATATAAGTGCAATTAGCAGGGAAGTTGAAGTCGAAGGCAAAAACATGGGACTTATTCAAACTGATGCAGCTATAAACCCTGGTAATAGTGGAGGTGCCTTGCTTAATTCTAGAGGTGAAGTTATAGGTATTAATACTCTAAAATTAGTTGATAAAAATGTTGAAGGTATAGGATATGCAATACCAATATCTGAAGTTTTGAATTTAATTAATCATTTAATAAACCAAACTACAATTGAGGAAGGTAACCAGGCTTATTTAGGAATAATAACCCAGGATGTAACAGAAATGTATTCAGAAGGCTTCAATATGCCAATTGGTGTATTTGTTAGTGAAGTTGAAACTGAATCACCTGCTGATAAAGCTGGTGTTAGAAAAGGGGATATTATAACATCTATTAATAATATACCAGTTGAGTCCCAGGCTGATCTAGTTGAAATTTTAAACTATACAGAAGCAGAATCCTCAGGAACAATTACTGTGTCCTCATTAGAAAACGGGGATTACGTAGAAAACACACTAGATATTGTGTTTGGAGATCGGAGCTAAAACATAAAAACCACATTATAATGATGTAATGAGGCTAAAACAAGAATATAAAAAACAAATTAAGTTGACAATATATTTGCATATTGTTACAATAGGCTTTATAGTTTTAACACACTAAACAATTAGTGTTGTAAAAGTATCTCTCTAATTTAGATTAAGATATACATACCATAAGTTTTTGTACAATATGCATTTAATATTTAAATACCTTTAATTTGTTTTAAGTATGAGTATATTTATTTTAAAACTTATCATATTTGTGAGGTGAATTTAATGAAGAAAGTTGTTTTATCAATATTAGTTGATAATACAGCAGGTGTTCTTAGTAGAGTTTCTGGTCTCTTTAGTAGAAGAGGTTATAACATTACTAGTTTAACAGTTGGTGAGACCCAGGATCCTAGTATCTCTAGAATGACTGTTGTTGTTAAAGGTGACAATCAAGTTATTGAACAAATCAAGAAGCAACTATCTAAGCTTGAAGATGTCAGAGAAATTAAAGAGTTAGTACAAGGAGAATCTGTTATAAGAGAACTGATACTAGTAAAAGTTGAAGCTAACCAGGATAACAGACAAAGTATTAGTGTTCTTGCAGATATTTTCCGCGCTAAAATTGTAGATGTATCCGTTGATTCTATGGTAATAGAATTAACAGGTAACGAAGCAAAAATTGATGCATTTATTAAGGTATTAGAAGGCTATACTGTCAAAGAATTTGTTAGAACAGGAATTTCGGGCCTCGAAAGAGGAACAGGAGATATGTCAGATTATTAGGATAATTAATCCCATATTAATGAATATAATAAAGATGAAATTTAGGAGGAAAATTTACAATGGCAAAGATTTATTATCAGGAAGACTGCAATTTATCACTATTAGATGGAAAGACAGTAGCGGTTATTGGTTATGGTAGCCAAGGACATGCTCATGCCCTTAATGCAAAAGAATCTGGTGTGAATGTTATTATTGGTTTATACGAAGGAAGTAAGTCATGGGCTAAGGCAGAAGAAGCAGGATTTGAAGTATACACTTCTGCAGAAGCTGCAAAAAAAGCTGACATTATTATGATTCTAATCAATGATGAGACTCAAGGTCAAATGTATAAAGATAACATAGAGCCAAATTTAGAGGCAGGTAATGTACTTATGTTTGCTCATGGATTTAGTATTATTTATGGACAAATTCAACCACCGTCTAATGTTGACGTTATTATGGTAGCACCTAAAGGACCTGGACATACAGTAAGAAGAACATATGAAGAAGGAAAAGGTGTTCCTTGTTTAATGGCTATAGAGCAAGATGCAACAGGTAAAGCACAAGATATAGCTTTAGCATACTCATTAGCTATAGGTGGTGCAAGAGCAGGAGTTCTTGAAACTACATTTAAAGAAGAAACAGAGACAGACTTATTTGGTGAACAAGCTGTTCTTTGTGGTGGTGTTACTGAACTTATGAAGACAGGTTTTGAAGTTCTTGTAGAAGCTGGATATGCACCTGAGAATGCTTACTTTGAATGTATTCACGAAATGAAATTAATTGTGGACTTAGTTTACGAAAGTGGATTTGCTGGAATGAGATACTCCATTTCTAATACTGCTGAATATGGTGATTATATTACTGGACCTAAGATAATCACAGAAGACACCAAAGAAGCTATGAGAGGTGTTTTAAAAGATATCCAAGATGGTGTGTTCGCTCGTAATTGGTTACTTGAGAACCAAATTGGTGGAACTAACTTTAAGGCTAAGAGAAAGAATGAGTCTGAACACCAATTAGAGACAGTTGGAAAAGAACTTCGTAAGATGTTCACATGGAATGAAGAAAACAAGTTAATCAATAACTAATCAACCTAATAGGTTGATTTGTAGCTTGTAGTTGATAAATAAAAAGACGTTTTCCTGTAATGATAATTAAATCAGAGCAGGAAAACGTCTTTTTATTGCAGTTTGGTATGAAGGGCTAATCTAAGTCATATATCCAGCCATCTTCATCATCTAAATCCATTGTAAATATTCTTCCATTATCTTTCATATCTTTTGTTTCATGATATTTAAATGCAAGCTCACCATTTGGCATAATTCCTAGAATCTCTATTTTGCCAGTAGGATGAGATAGGCAA
>CAZUDG010000048.1:0-15893 GCA_964618775.1 uncultured Lachnospiraceae bacterium
CCCGCGACCTGCGGTTTTGGAGACCGTTATTCTACCAGCTGAACTATACCCCTATAATCAATATAAAATTTAACTGCTTTCATATGTTACAACGTAACTCATTAAAAGTCAAGCAAGAAATCAGACAAGATAGCATTAATTATTTTCTAAAAGACAAGTGGTGAGATCTTTCAATAAACCACTCTTGACAAAAAATGATTACCGATATACAATAATAACACCAGTGGAGAAACTAATAAAAAAGGAGGAGATTGGCAATGGATCAGATTATCAAACATGATCAGGAGTTAATGAAAAAAAGTAATAGGAAGTTAATACTAAACCTAATAAGAGAGAAACGCCCCATATCAAGAGCGGATATAGCTAAAGTTGTCAATATGAGTCCAACCTCCGTTAGTAGAATCGTAACAGAACTAAGTGATAAGGGTATAGTCAAGGAAACTCAGTTGACGTCTAGTGGTGTAGGCCGCAAAGCGATATTACTGGATACTGTTTCGGACTATAAGTATACGGTTTCTGTTGAATTGGATAAACAGGCTTATATGATTGGCTTAGTTGATTTTGATAGTCGAATTATAGACAAGGTTAGCCTGCCTTATAAAGAAGATCCCAAGGATTGGAAAAGCCTAGTAAGTAATGTGTGTGAGTCAATCAAGAAAATGATTGTTAGCCATAATATAGATGAATCAAAGTTAATAGGAATAGGTATTGGAGTACCAGGAATTATTGATGCAAATAAAGGTCTAGTACTTTTTTCCCCTCAATTGGGATGGAAGAATGTAGAACTAAAAAAATATATAGAAAAATGTATAGGCTACAAGGCTACAATTGATAATTTAATAAAATTAAAAGCTTTGGCAGAGAATATCCATGGATCTATGAAAGGTTCAATGAGAGCTGCCTTAGTAAACTTCGGAAGTGGTGTTGGTTCAGCTTTAGTAGTGAATAAGGAAATATATAGAGGAGTTACAAATAGCGCTGGTGAAATAGGACATACTACAATCGATCCAAACGGAAGATTATGTGATTGTGGACGTCAAGGATGCCTTCAAACTTATATAACAGAAGGAGCATTAATAGAGGAAGCTAATACATTTACAAAAGTTTCAAGAGTGGAAGAGATATTCTCAGCAGCTAATAGAGATGAGGAATGGGCAACAAACATTATAGAGAAGCTATATACATATATAGCTATAGCTGTATGTAATGCAATAAATATGTATAATCCTGATATAATAATTATTTGTGGTAAGATTATAGAAATCGAACCGAAGATCTTTAAGGAAATTAAAATCAGGGTAGAGAACAATGTATGGGAGCCTTTTAAGGATACATATATTATGAAGACATCAAATCTAGGCAATGATGCTGTTATATTAGGAGCTGCAACATCTGTATTAGATAAATATATTGATTCACTTTAACGAAACGAAGGGTACCAGGTACCATAAAATGGCGAAAGATAGCTCAACAGAGCGATTCCCTTATGGTACCTGGCACCATTAAAAAGTTAAAATGGCACCATTAAAAAAATAATTAATTGATTATAAGGAGGAATATAAAAATGATAAAAGTTGATAATATCGTGTATAAGGAAGTAAAGGAGCCAAATGTAGGTGTTCCTAAGGTGCAACCTAGGGTACCAGATGTAATTTATGAGAACAGGCTTAAGAACACTGTTGATAAAATGGTAAGCAATAATCTAGATTATTTGATTATTTATGCGGACCGTGAGCACTATGGGAACTTTTGGTACCTTACAGGATATGAGCCACGTTTTGAAGAAGCTCTTTTAGTTATTGATAAGACGGGTAAAACTCACACATTACTAGGGAATGAATGTATAGGTATGAGTGACCACAGTAGGGTTCCAACAGAAGGGATTCTATACCAAGCATTGTCATTGCCTAATCAGCCACTTTTTGATAATAAAACACTTACTACAATTCTTAGTTCAATAGGGGTAGAAGAATCTAGTAAAATAGGTTTAGTAGGTTGGAAACTTCTATATCCAGATTTCGGTTCCCTAAAAGATTTTGATATTCCATCATTTATTGTAGAGGAAATTAGATCACTTGTTGGAATTGATAACATGATTAATTCAACAGATCTATTTATTCATCCAGACTATGGTTTAAGAATTAAAAATACTGCTGAAGATATTGCTCTTTTTGAATTTGGTGCAACTTATGCATCTGATTCTGTTCAACAAATGTTACGCCATACTCGAACAGGTCTAACAGAATTTGAGATATCACAAAAAAGCACAGCAGGCTCCCTACCTACCACTCTATTTCCAAAAGTACTTGCAGGAGACAGAATGGATCTTAACATGGTCAGCCCTACTACAAACAAATTAAAATTAGGAGATAGGTTCCAGGTAACTATGGGACTAATTGGTGGACAATCCAACCGAAGAGGTTTTGCTGTTTACTCAGAAGATGACCTACCTGAAGAATCAAAGGATTTCTTAGATAAAATTGCTAAACCATACTATGCAACAGTAGCAAACTGGTATGAGAATATAGGAATAGGTGTTTCTGGGGGAAGTATTTTTGATATGGTTGAATCGACCTATCCACAAGAGCAATATGGCTGGTTTTTAAATCCTGGTCACTTGATTGCAACAGAAGAATGGCTATCCTCACCTATTTATAAAGGTTCAGAAATTAAAATTAAAAGTGGTATGTTAATGCAAATGGATATTATTCCTTTTGTAGATAGAAAGTATGCTGCACCAAATGCTGAGGACGGAGTTGCCATTGCAGATGAAGAACTTAGAAAAGAGCTTGAGGAGAAATATCCTAAAGTATATAAACGAATCCAAAAAAGAAGAAAATTCATGGCTGAAACACTTAATATTAAGTTAAAACCAGAAGTGTTACCTTTATCTAATATCGCTGGTTTGTACAGACCATATATGTTGAATAAAGATAAGGCTTTTGTTGTAGAAAGATAATTTTTTTCATAAATTACTAAGAAATGAAATATATAATTCCGTCAAAAAAGGAGAGTGCTAGCACTCTCCTTTTTTAATAAATTATTTTACAGCCTAGATAAGCAGATTATGTCTCAACCTGAGCGTCTGTCTTTAGACTTACTTGTTCTTTTAAAGTATCTATTACATTGTCTTTACCATGTACACTGATTTTGATCTTGTTATCCTTTTTATCTTTAAAGAGAGATTTATATTCCTTGATTTTCTCATTATCCTTTAAAGAACCAGCCATCTTGGCTGTTTGATATAATTCTGAACTATATTCCATAAGCTTGTTTTCATCTTTAAGGGGAACTTTATCTCCATTAGAAATTCTTCTTGCGATTTCTAGAACCTTAATAAAATCTTCCATTGCCTTTTTGGAGGCTTTCGCACTTTCTTTCGAGCGTTTCAATTCTTCTTGGAGTCTTTTGGCTTCATTGGAGATGTCTACAAGAACAGTATTTTTTTCTTCTACCTTATCTCTAGACATAGAAGGCTCTTGTTCCTTAATTATGAATGTTTTGGCAGGTTTTTTTGTACTTTTAGACATACTAGTTATAAAATTATCTATAGAATTTATCCCACTATTATTAAATATTTGCATAACTTCACCTCATCTATGAATACAAATAATGACTGAGTAGTTAATCTTTGTATAAGTTATATCGGATAAGTATCTCTTTCTTTTAAGTGGTAGCAGGGAAGAAATCACCAATACACTTGGATTTGGTGAGGGTAGTATTAAAGGAAGAATCAGAAATGTATTAAACTATAGGAAACCAAGATTTTGGTTTGTAATCATTTCAATTAAATAATTATTGAAATAAACCGTTAATAAAGGTATACTAGTAATGCTAACTATGAATTTGATTCAATTTAATTATTAATACTATGGAATGGAGTTAGTAATGTATAGATTATTACACAAAGATGGTAATGCAAGACGTGGTAGACTTGAGACAGTTCACGGTACTATAGAAACACCAGTATTTATGAATGTAGGTACCGCAGCAGCTATAAAAGGTGCAGTTTCAACTATTGATTTGCAAAGCATAAAGACCCAAGTACAACTATCTAATACCTACCATCTTCATGTAAGACCTGGAGACGAAGTTATTCAGAAGTTAGGTGGTCTCCATAAGTTTATGGTTTGGGACAAGCCGATATTAACTGATTCAGGTGGATTTCAAGTATTTTCTTTAGCAAAACTACGTGAGATTAAAGAAGAAGGAGTTCATTTTAATTCTCATATAGATGGTAAGAAGATATTTATGGGTCCTGAAGAAAGCATGCAAATTCAATCTAATCTTGCTTCTACAATTGCAATGGCATTTGATGAATGTCCTCCAGCTACAGAGTCAAGGAACTACATTCAAAACTCTGTTGATCGCACAAGTAGATGGTTAGAAAGATGTATGGTAGAATTACAAAAACTGAACAAAGAGCCAGATACAATTAATAAAGACCAGATGCTGTTTGGTATTAACCAAGGTGCTATATATGGTGACATTCGAATCAACCATGCTAAAACCATTAGGGACATGGATCTTGACGGCTATGCAATAGGTGGTTTAGCGGTTGGAGAAACTCACGAAGAGATGTATTATATCCTTGAAGAAACAGTACCACATCTACCACAAGACAAACCTATATATTTAATGGGTGTAGGAACACCAGAGAATATATTAGAAGCAGTTGATAGGGGCGTTGACTTTTTTGACTGTGTTTATCCATCAAGGAATGGAAGACATGGTAGTGCTTATACTAATCACGGTAAGATGAATCTATTAAATGCTAAGTTTGAACTAGATAGTCGTCCCCTCGATGAAACTTGTTCTTGTCCAGCTTGTAAGCATTATAGCAGGGCATATATTAGGCATTTATTAAAGGCAAAAGAAATGCTTGGATCAAGGTTAATGGTTCTTCATAATTTGTATTTTTATAACACGATGATGGAAGAGATTAGAGAAGCTATTGACAACAACAATTATCAAGAATATAAGAAAAATAAACTAGAAGGCTTTAAGGAAATAAACTAGTTATTATAAGTAGTAATTAATTTTAAAATTAGGAGGAATATTATATGTTTAATGTATTTTTACAGACAGGTGCTAAGGTTGTTACAGCTGGCCAAGAGGGCAGTATGTGGAGTTCTTTAATTATGTTAGCTGTTTTCTTTGGTGTGTTTTATTTTATAGCAATTCGCCCACAGAAAAAGAGAGAAAAAGAGCATGCAGCACTAGTTGACAGTGCAGGTATTGGTGATAGTGTACTAACTAGTAGTGGATTTTACGGTGTAATAATTGATGTTACTGAAGAAGTGGTAATTGTTGAATTTGGTAACAACAAAAACTGTAGAATACCTATGCAAAAAGCAGCAATAGTTCAAATTGAAAAACCAGGTCAAGGTGACGAATAGATATAATAGATAGATATGAATTAATAAGTTTTTAGCTATTAAAAAGAAACTACTATACAAATGTGTTTAATATTTGTACAGTAGTTTTTTAATGCTTAGATTTTTTAATTACCCGTCACTAATTATGCAACTTACCAATGTTTAGATTTTTTCGTTTAAAATATTTTCATAAATTGAATAAGGGATCTTGGTGTTTTCTCTTATAAAACCTAGATCAATATTTGGTTTGTTGTCTCCATGAAAATCGGATCCACCTGTAATTAACAAATTATGTTTTTTGGCAAGGCCCACAAGAGTTTCTTCTTGCTCAATTGTGTGAGTTGAGTGTAAGGCTTCAATCCCATCAATTCCTAATTTTTTAAAGTCTATAATCATTTGTTCTATGTCATTCTGGCTAAAACCATATAGAAAAGGATGGGCAATAAATGATAAGCCCCCAGCACCATGGATTAATTCAATACCCTTTTGTGGTTCTAGGTATTCTCTAGGTATATAGTAAGGGCCATCGTCACCTAGAAACCTATCAAATGCATCTTGTGTGTTTTTTGCAATACCATTTGATATTAAATATGATGCAAAATGTGCTCTTGTTATTACAGCATCTTTTGTTTTCCCTTTTGCCTGTTGGTAAAGTTTATCTAGGGTAATGGGAATTCCATTTTTTCTAAATCTAGAAGCCATTTCTTCGTTTCTACTGCTTCTTTTTTGATTGGCACCGGTCAGGGCTTGGTTTAAGATTTCATCTGTTTCATCAATTAATAGCCCTAGAACATGTATATCTATATTCTTGTAATATACTGAAATCTCAACACCTGGCACTAGGGTAATGGGATATCCATCTTCCCTAGCTTTAGCCGCTGCATTTTCTGCTTCTTTAATACCAATAGTTGTATCATGGTCAGTTAATGCAATAACAGAGACATCATTTTTCTTTGCTAAATCTATTAATGCAGATGGTGGTAGAGTTCCATCAGACATATTGGAATGAACATGTAAATCTACATTCATAATTAACAACCTTCTTTCTGTTTTCCTATTAACATTTTAGCACATAAGAAATATAATGCCAAAATATGAATATATTATAATTTGATTTAATATATTACAGTATATTAAGGTGGAGGCATTGTATGGACAAATTACTTAGTCGCAATTCAAAACTTATCCCTATTCTAAAGTCTTTATTATTTTCATACATAGTATCAGGTTTACTCTTGTTTTTATTAGCATTTCTTATGCTCAAAATTGATTTATCAGGAACCATAGTCAATGGGGGTATTATAGTAATTTATATACTATCCTGTTTTATTGGTGGTTTTATGATGGGTAAAGATAGTGAGCAAAGAAGATTTATATGGGGGTTAATAACGGGAATTCTTTATTTTGTAATCTTATTAATTGTATCAACTATTATGAATACTTTTACTGGTATAGATTCTGCTAGACTATTAAGTGTTTTATTTATATGTGGATTTAGTGGAATGCTTGGTGGGATGTTAAGTTAATGAAAATATAAAACCTTTTCATATTATTTGTCATATGTTATAATAAAGGAAGTATATTATCCTGTGTTAATTTTATTAGCACCAGATATATGGCTAAGAGTTTTAAAAGGAGGAGTTTTACTATGAAAAGAATTAAAACATTAAACACACGTAACTTAAAAGAAAGTATGAAAAAAGGCGGATGTGGTGAATGTCAAACTTCATGCCAATCTGCATGTAAAACATCTTGTACAGTAGGAAACCAAAGTTGTGAAAGTATAAGCAACAAGTAGTTTAATATTAGAGCTTTAAGAGTTCTAGAAGTACATAATTTATAAGTTCACAGATGCCTTGAAAACCACTATCTATCGCAGTAATCCATGACCTAGTAGTTTTCAATGGCTTCTTTTAAGCAGCGACAATAATCGCTGCTTATTCAATTGTATGATAGAAGGGAGTACTAAATTTTGGTACATCAATATAAGAATAACGGCTACAATATCGTTTTGGATGTCAACAGTGGTAAAATCCATGTAGTAGATGATTTGATTTATGACATTATTGAAATGTATGAAAAAAGTGATAAAGAAGCTATTATAAATACGCTTGTTAATAAATATAGTGATTCACAATATAATTATCTGTTTAGTGAAGATAATATAGATATAGATGAAGTAAGAAGAAAAGCAGAAATCAATGAGGCGATAAGTGCTGTTGAAGAGTTGATAGCTGAAGGCTTCTTGTTTTCAAAGGATATATATGAGGATTATATAAATGAGTTCAAGTCTAGAAGTACAGTGGTAAAGGCCCTATGCTTACATATTGCTCATGACTGCAATTTAGCTTGTCGCTATTGTTTTGCAGAAGAGGGTGAATACAAGGGTAAAAGAGGGTTAATGTCTTTTGAAGTAGGTAAAAAGGCTATTGATTTCTTAATTTCGAATTCTGGAAACAGAAGGAACTTGGAGGTTGACTTCTTTGGTGGTGAGCCTTTGATGAATTTTCAAGTTGTAGAGGACCTTGTTAAATATGCCAGAGACCAAGAAAAGGTTCATAATAAGAACTTTAGATTTACCTTGACGACAAATGGAGTTTTATTAGATGACTATATTATGGATTTTGCCAACAAGGAAATGTCTAATGTGGTACTAAGTATAGATGGAAGAAAAAAAGTAAATGATTATATGAGGCCTGCTTCTAATGGTAAGGGGTCTTATGATATTATCCTTCCAAAGTTTAAAAAGTTTGCTGATAGTAGAGAACAAGATAACTATTATGTTAGAGGGACATTTACAAGGAATAACTTGGATTTCTCTGAAGATGTTAAGCATTTGGCTGAATTGGGATTTAAGCAAATATCCATAGAACCTGTAGTTTCTGACTTGGAGGACCCATATTCAATTAGGGAAGAAGATATCCCCACAATATTTGAAGAGTATGATAAGTTAGCCAAGTATATGCTTGAAAAAAGAAAAGAAGGAAAAGGCTTCAATTTCTTCCATTTCATGATTGATTTGTCTGGTGGGCCATGTGTTGCAAAACGTTTATCTGGTTGTGGTACAGGAACCGAGTATTTGGCTGTTAGTCCTTGGGGTGACTTTTATCCTTGTCATCAATTTGTAGGACAAGAAGAATTCCTTATGGGAAATGTATTTGAGGGAATTAACAAACCTGATATGGTAGATGAATTTAAAACACTAAGTGTGTATTCCAAAGAAGATTGTAAGGAGTGTTTTGCTAAGTTTTATTGTAGTGGAGGTTGTGCAGCAAACTCTTATAATTTCCATGGTGATATTAATGATACATATGGTATAGGTTGTGAGCTACAAAGAAAGCGTGTAGAAAGTGCAATTATGATGCAAGTAGCTTCTAGTGAGGAATAAGCTATGGAAAAATGGGTAGTACGAAGCAAAAATGCAGACTTTGCAGCTATGATGAAAAAACATAATATAAGTGAGGTTGTGGCAAGGCTACTAGCCAACCGAGATGTAATAGAGGATGAAGATGTAGACAAATTCTTAAACCCAAGCATAGAAGGTTTATATGACCCTAGCCTATTAAAAGATATTGATAAGGCTTCTTCCATTATACAAGATAAGATCAAAGATAATAAGAAGATTCGTATAGTAGGTGATTATGATGTGGACGGGATTGTTGCAACTTTTATATTGTATACTGGCTTGTTAAATTGTGGTGGCCTAGTAGATTACGAGATACCAGATAGAGTCAAAGATGGTTATGGAATCAGTACTAGTATTATTGAGACGGCTTACGCTGATAAGGTGGATACTATTATAACCTGTGATAATGGGATTGCAGCAATAGAGCAAATCGCAAGGGCAAAGGAACTAGGAATGACTGTTATTATAACTGACCATCATGAGATTCCAATTATAGAAGTGGATGGGGTTAGAAGTGAAAGGTTTCCTAATGCTGATGCAATTATTAATCCAAGGCAAGAAGATTGCACATATCCTAACGAAATGCTTTGTGGAGGGGCAGTTGCTTTTAAGCTAATACAAGGTTTGTACAAGATATATAATATAGAGACCCGGGATTTATACCCCTTATTAGAAATGGTTGCAATAGCAACAGTATGCGATGTCATGGATCTAGTTGATGAAAATCGCACCTTAGTTAAGCTAGGACTAAAGCATTTACGTAATTCAAGTAATTATGGATTAAATGCATTGATAGAGCTGTCTGATATTAATATCAAAAATCTTACTGCTTATCATTTAGGATTTATCATTGGACCATGTTTAAATGCTTCTGGTAGATTAGATACTGCCAAAGAAGGATTAAGATTATTACTAGCTAAGTCCAAAGAAGAAGCATTTGTAATAGCAGAAAAATTAAAAAAGCTAAATGATACTAGAAAAGATATGACAGCAGATGGTGTTGAAGAAGCAAAAGCACAAGTAGACACAACATCTTTGGGACAAGATAAGGTGCTAGTAATTTATCTACCTGATTGTCATGAAAGTATTGCTGGAATTATAGCAGGCAGGATTCGTGAACAATATAATAAGCCAACTTTTGTTTTGACTAAAAGTGAAAAGGCTGTTAAGGGTTCAGGACGGTCCATTGAAGAGTATAATATGTTTGAGGAGCTTGGCAAATCCAAGAAGTATTTATCTCAGTTTGGTGGCCATCCAATGGCAGCAGGCCTGTCATTAGAAGAGGAAAACATTCCCCTTTTTAGGCAATCTTTAAATGAACTTTCTACACTAACAGATGAAGATTTAATTCCAAAGGTTTTTATAGATGTAGTACTTCCTCTTGGATATATTAATGAAGAATTAATAGAAGAACTAAAGATTCTAGAGCCATTTGGAAAAGGTAATCCAAAGCCAGTGTTTGCCGAGAGAGATGTTAAGGTTATAAGAGCATTTTTACTAGGCAAGAACAAAAATGTGTTAAAGTTTAATATAATAAATAAATATGGCAAAAAGATAGATGCTATGTATTTTGGTGATACAGATACCCTATTGGATGATTTTAAGAAAAAATATGGTGAAGATGAAGTTAACAAAATGTTTATTAATGCAGAGAATGATATAGAGTTCAATGTAACCTATTATCCGAATATTAATGAGTATAATGGTTTTCGCAATCTTCAAATAATAATTTCTAGCTATTTGACTTGTTAAATAGTAAAATTTATCTTATTCTACAAAAAGTCTATAGAATGACTAAAAATCAAACTTATTTATGTTATATGTATAGTAATAGTAAGGGTTTTTATAAATGTCAATGCAAAATTCATATAAAATACAGCTGAAAATATAAATATTTCTATGTATTGGCTATGTGGTCATAAATTGAATTATAGTAAGTGTGATGTTATACTATAAGTAATGGTTTGGTTGTCTTCTATAGGCTTTATAGCAGATTGCTATTAGTAAAAGAGACCACCAATAATATGTATTAGTAAACGAAAAGAGGACAAAAGTTGAAAAAGTTGGAAGAATACGTTAGAAGCATTCCTGATTTCCCAGAAGAAGGAGTTGTGTTTAGAGATATAACTTCAGTTTTAGCAGACAAGGATGGGCTTAAATTATCAGTAGATCTGATGCAAGCTTGTGTTGAGGATGAAGAGTTTGATGTAATAGTTGGACCTGAGTCTAGAGGTTTTATATATGGGATGCCAATTGCTTACAATCTATATAAATCATTTATACCTGTTAGAAAGAAGGGAAAGCTTCCTGGTGAAACTATTGAGCAAGAATATGATTTAGAGTATGGATCATCAGCTATTGAGATTCACAAAGATGCAATTAAACCGGGCCAAAGGGTTGTTATTATTGATGATTTAATAGCTACTGGTGGAACAATAGAAGCCATCACAAAATTAATTGATAAATTAGGCGGAGAAGTAGTAAAGATAGTGTTTTTAATGGAACTGGAAGGGTTAAAAGGAATAGATAAGCTTAAGGGATTTAATGTGGAATCAGTAATTAAGTACCCGGGTAACTAATACTCCTGAGCTTTATATCCATAATTATGCGTTACGGTGATTGACCCATATATTGCGTTAATCACCGTATATAGCTTATTAATAATTGCTTTCTGGTTATAAGAAGCTATAATAAAAATTAAAGGTGGTGATATCATGGAAAACAATAAAAAATTAACAAACAATACAGAAAATCTACAGACAAATACAGACCAAGAATCAGCTAATGAGTTATCATTAAGTGGATCATCAAGCAATATTATAAACAACACATCTAACTATGAGCTAGGTGAATCTCACAGAATAGGTTCATATGTTGAATTTAATAATCCGGATGAATTATATGATAGATTGATTCAGACTGTTAATAGTTATCATCCTTCTGCTGACTTTTCCATGATAGAAAAGGCATACCATCTTTCAAAGGAAGCTCATGCAGGACAATTTCGTAAATCAGGAGAACCATTTATTATTCATCCTCTTTGGGTAGCAATTATCCTGGCAAAAATAGAATTAGATAAAGAAAGTATTATAGCAGGTATTCTTCATGATGTTGTTGAGGATACCCACTATAGCCTAGAAGAGATAGCAGAGATGTTTTCGCCAGAAATAGCCTTGTTAGTAGATGGGGTTACTAAATTATCTAATATTAACTATTCTCAAGATAAAGTCGAAGCCCAAGCAGAAAACTTGCGTAAGATGTTCATTGCTATGGCAAAGGATATTCGAGTAATTCTAATTAAGTTAGCTGACAGGCTTCATAATATGAGAACAATGGAATATCAAACTCCAGAGAAACAAACAGAAAAAGCAAGGGAAACTATAGAGATATATGCCCCGATTGCCCAAAGACTTGGCATATCTAAAATCAAGGTTGAACTTGATGATTTATCTCTTAAGTATCTAGAACCTGATACTTATCATAGTCTTGCCAAAAAGATCAGCTTAAAGAAAGACAAAAGAAGAGAAATAGTTGACCATATTGTTGATGAAGTTCAACTTCATTTGGATGAAGCAGAGGTTGAAGCAAAGGTTGTAGGAAGAATCAAACATTTCTTTAGCATTTATAAGAAAATGGTTACCCAAGATAAAACTCTAGAACAAATCTATGATTTGTTTGCAGTTAGGATTTTAGTTAATACTGTTAAGGATTGTTACGCTGCCCTTGGAGTTATCCATGAGATGTATAAACCTATTCCAGGAAGATTCAAAGATTATATAGCTATGCCTAAGCCTAATATGTATCAATCACTTCATACTTCTCTTATTGGACCAACAGGAGAGCGTTTTGAAATTCAAATTAGAACTTTTGACATGCATAGAACTGCGGAATATGGTATTGCTGCTCATTGGAAGTACAAAGAAGCTATAGATGGTAAGACAGCAGAAGATGCAGAAGAAGAGAAACTTGCATGGTTACGTGAGATATTAGAATGGCAAAGGGACATGTCTGATAATAGGGAGTTTCTAAGTCTTTTAAAGAATGATCTTGATTTGTTTTCTGACAATGTTTACTGCTTTACTCCTAGGGGAGATGTTAAAACTCTTCCAGCAGGGTCTACACCTATTGATTTTGCTTATAATATTCACTCTGCAGTTGGCAACAAAATGGTAGGAGCTAGAGTAAATGGTAATTTGGTTAATATCGATTATGAAATCAAAAATGGAGACCAAATTGATATAATCACTTCTAAAAATTCAAATGGTCCTAGTAGGGACTGGCTAAAGTTAGTTAAGAGTACTCAAGCCAAGAACAAGATTAATCAGTGGTTTAAGTCACAGCTAAAAGAAGACAATATTTTAAAGGGTAAAGAGCAAGTATCATCCTATGCAAAGAGCAAAAGTATAGTTCTAAGTGACTTATTAAAACCTCAATATATGGATAAGGTTTTGAACAAGTATGGTTATCGTGATTGGAAGTCCTTATATGCAGCTGTAGGTCATGGTAGTCTAAAAGAAAGTCAGATAGTAGACAGGCTAGTAGTTGAATATGAGAAACAACTAAAGAAAGAGATGACTGATGAAAAGGTCCTAGAAACAATATCTGACATTAAATCAAGAAAGCAACCAGCTAAGCTAGCATCTTCAAAGAGTGGTATTCTTGTAGAAGGTGTCAATGACCTGGCTGTTAGGTTTTCTAAATGTTGTAACCCAGTACCTGGTGACGAAATTGTAGGATTTGTGACTAGGGGAAGAGGTATTTCTATTCACAGAACAGACTGCGTTAATATAATTAATATTTCCCAAGAAGATCGTGCAAGAATGATTGATGCCCAGTGGAGTGAATCCGTAGCCATGGAAGACTCTAGTAAGTTATATAATGCAGAAATCAAGATATACGCACATGATAAAAGTGGAGTTTTATTAGAGATATCAAAAATATTCACAGAAGAAGATATAAATGTAGATTCTATGACGGTTAGAACAAGCAAACAAGAAACGGCAACTATTACCGTAGGATTTGAAATTAATAATACTGAACAATTAAGCGATATTGTTACCAAGTTACGAAAAGTTGAAAGTATAATTGATATAGAACGAACAACTGGATAAAAGAGGAGTAAAATATGATAATTGAAACTTGTGTAGTTGGAGTTATGTCTACTAATTGTTACTTGTTAATCAACGAAACTAGAAACGAAGCAGTTGTTATAGACCCAGGGGCCCAGCCTGACTTAATAAAAGCAAAGTTAGATAAATTTAATGTGACACCTGTAGCAATTTTATTGACCCATGGCCACTTTGATCATATCATGGCAGCAGCTTCTTTAGCCAAAGAATATGATATTGAGATTCATGCTGGAAAACCAGAGGAAGAGCTATTAGCAAATTCTTCACTTAATTGTTCAAGTCTGGTGCAGCAAGATATTGTTTTAGATACTGATGTTTTACTAGATGACAAAGAAATAATCAACTTGGCAGACATTAATATTGAAGTAATATATACACCAGGACACACGCAAGGTGGAGTTTCTTATTATATAGAAGATGCAGGGGCTTTGTTTTGTGGAGACTCCCTTTTTTATGAATCAATAGGTAGAACTGATTTTCCAACAGGGGATATAAGGGCTCTAACTTGTGCTATTGAAAAACGCTTATTTGCTTTACCACAAGAGGTTATTGTATATCCAGGTCATGGACAAACTACAAGTATTGGTCATGAAAAAGCAAATAACCCATTTATACTAGAATGCCGGTGATAAACTTTGATAACTTTTCACACCAATAACAAAGAATTTAATAATGATCTATACAGTCTTACAAGAGCCTTTTATCCCTTAGCTAATGTCAAGGTTGAGGCTAATGATATGAGTTTAGACAGTTTAATTAAAGACTATAAAGCAGACTGTGAATCATCTGATCTTATATTTTTTGTTTTGTTAGAAGAAGATAGCATCAGTGTGGAATTATATATTAATGATAATAGCAAACAAAATCTTCAAGTAAGTGAACAGGTGTCTTATTATAACAAAAGATTTTATCGAAACTCACTAAAAAGATTGGTTTATACCTGTCTAAATAAAGCAAGTGGCAAGACCTTAAGTTGGGGAACACTAACAGGTGTTCGTCCAACAAAAATAGTATTAGATATGTTAGAAGCTAGAGAATCAAAAGAGAACATTATAAGTTTTATGAAAGAACAATATTATATCTCTCGGGACAAAGTTAATCTTAGTCTACAAATAGCAAAAAAAGAACTAGAGTTATTGGAAAATGTAAACTATAGAGATGGTTACAGCCTATACATAGGCATACCTTTTTGCCCCAGTACATGCCTTTATTGTTCTTTTGCTTCTTATTCAATGGACAAGTTTGAAGATAAAGTGGAATTATATCTTGATGCTTTAATCAAGGAGATAACATTTGCATCAACATACTTTAGGGATAAAAAACTTACTACTATTTATATTGGTGGTGGAACCCCGACTTCTTTATCAGAAAAACAATTAGAAAGGTTACTTGACCATATTCAGGATGTTATAGACTTTACTTATGTAAAGGAATATACTGTTGAAGCAGGAAGACCAGATAGTATCAATAAAGAAAAACTTAAAATCTTAAAGAAATATAAGGTATCAAGGATATCAATCAATCCACAAAGCATGTCCCAAAAAACTCTGGACTTAATAGGTAGAAAACATAGTGTAGAAGATGTTAATAGGACATTTCACCTTGCTCGTGAGGTGGGCCATAATAATATCAACATGGATATAATTATTGGACTGCCAGGTGAAAATATTAATGATGTATCAAACACATTAAAAAGCATTGATAAATTACAAGCAGATAGTTTAACAGTTCATGCCCTTGCAATTAAAAGGGCAGCAAGACTGAATATAGAAATGGATGATTACAAAGATTTAAGGCCTGATGATAGTGTCAAAATGAGGCTTCTAACTGAGGAATATGCAGATAAAGCAGGATATTATCCCTATTATTTATATAGACAAAAGAATGTGGCCAATAATATTGAAAATATCGGCTATGCAAAACCAGGCAAAGAGGGCTTGTATAATGTGTTAATGATGGAAGATAAACATAATGTCCTTG
>CAZUDG010000049.1:0-11686 GCA_964618775.1 uncultured Lachnospiraceae bacterium
TGGCTCAAGCAGGAGGCAAGAATCCTGAAGGAATGGACGATTTAGTTAAAAAAGCCTCACAAATTATTAAAAAATTCGTTAAATAATAGATCTATGGTGGTTTCTAAAATAATGAAATATAGTTGACGAATTTCTATTATATGTTATAATTCTAATAGTGCTATAATATTAGAACCCAAACAGTTGTATAAGCACAATACACAACTGGAGGGAGGTTAGGTGTGAGTCTATGTCAAATGTTACAGTTAAAGATAATGAATCATTAGATAGTGCTCTACGTCGTTTCAAAAGAAACTGCGCTAAAGCGGGTATCCAACAAGAGATTCGTAAAAGAGAACATTATGAAAAGCCAAGTGTAAGACGTAAGAAAAAGTCTGAGGCAGCACGTAAGCGTAAAAAATAATTATTAATATGATATGATATCATATTATCAAGGCCCTTGATTAATCAGGGGTCTTTTTACATTTGTTAGTGTATTTTTACTTAAAAAACATGATAAAACTTTAACTTAATATTAGTAATGACTATTGATAAAAAAAAATAAATATGCTAACCTATTACCATGTAGTTTTGATTCTTATTATATATAGACATATGTATATGTAATTTTTTAAGACAAAATTCAACTGATAATATTTTAAAAATTACGAAGAGGTGAAAGTTATGAAGATGACATTTCGTTGGTATGGCGAAGGAAATGATAGTGTATCTTTAAAGCATATTCGTCAAATACCAAATTGTTCAGGTATTATGGGCGTATTAGACCAATATGCAGCTGGAGAAGTATGGCCATTAGAGGTAATTGAAGATTATGTTAAACATGTTAACAGTCATGGCTTAGAAGTAGAAGTAATTGAAAGTGTTAATGTTCATGAAGATATTAAACTAGGACTACCTACAAGAGATAAGTATATCGAGAATTATAAGCAAACTATTAGGAACCTTGCAAAGTGTGGAGTTAAGGTTATAGTTTATAACTTTATGCCAGTATTTGACTGGTTACGTACTGATCTTTTTAGGGAAATCCCAGAAGATGGTTCTACTTCATTATATTATGACCAGGCGGAATTAGAAGGAATGACTCCTCAAAAATTAGTAGAAAAAACCGCAGAAGATGCAGGTGGCTTTACATTACCTGGATGGGAACCAGAACGTTTGGCTGAGCTAGATAATGTTTTAAAATTATATGAAGACATTGATGAAGAAAAGCTATTAGATAATTATAAGTATTTCCTAGAAAGAATTATTCCAACATGTGAAGAAGTTGGGATTAGAATGGCTGTTCATCCAGATGATCCTGCATGGCCTGTTTTTGGTATTCCAAGAATTGCTCATAGTCAGGAACAATTTGATAAGATTGTTAAATTAGTAGATAGTCCTGCAAACAGTCTATGTCTATGTACTGGATCACTAGGTTCTTCTCCAGACAATGATATACCTGCTGCAATCCGTCATTTTGGAGAAATGGGTCGTATTGCATGTACTCATGTTAGAAATGTTAAGTATCTAGGTGATAAGAAATTCCGTGAGGCTTCTCATTTTTCAACTGACGGTGATTTAGATATGTTTGAAATTATACGTGCAATTTATGAAACAAGTCCTGACGTATATATTCGTCCAGACCATGGCCGTATGATTTGGGATGAAGAAGCAAGAGCAGGATATGGTTTATATGACCGTGCACTAGGTATTGCTTACCTAAATGGAATCTGGGAATCATTAGAAAAGATTGACAAGATGAAAAAAACAGATAAATAATTCCTACAAAAATTAATATTTTACAAAATATAAAACACATAAACTCTTATTATTATAAGAATTTATGTGTTTTTATTTTATTTATCATAAATAATTGTAAAAAGGTTTACCCTTAACTAGTTGATTAATAAAGTTTTTAATTATGTGTCTTGCCTGTCTAAAGAATTATATGAATAGAAAATGGATATTTTTCATATGTTTTATAATAGTAACACAATAGTATGTGAGGCTTAAATGAAGAAAAAGTTGAAAACTGAACATGATAAAAACAAAAAAAAATCATTTGATTTATTCTATAAAAAAATTAGTAAGCAGAAAAAGAAAGAAGACAAGGAAAGAGAATCATATTTAAATATGTTATCAAGTACTCTTAATTTACCTTCAGACATATTAACAGGTGCACCTATAATAACTATAATAGGAAAAAGTGAAATTAGTGTTGAAAACTATAAAAGAATTATTGAGTATAATAACAATAATATTAAAATATTAACTAGTGTAGGTAATATAGTGATATTTGGTAAAAATCTAAAAATATCATATTTTGGTAATAATGAAATGAAAATAAATGGGAGGTTTAAACAAGTCCAATATGGTGAGTTTAGTGAGTAAAAGGAGAGAACATGTTTGTAAAGATATTTCGCCTGATAAGAGGATACTTATTAATCACAATGAAAGGTGGATCACCTGAACGTTTTATCAATATGTGCAATAATAAGAATATTTACATATGGAATTTAAAAAATATTGATGGAATCTATCAATTTGAAATCTTTGTAAAAGATTATAAAAAACTCAAACCTATTGCTAAGAAAACTCATATAATTCCAAGTATCAATAAAAAAATAGGACTTCCCTTTATAATGCATGGTTATAAGAAAAGAAAAGCATTTTTATTGGGACTTTTCTTATTTTCATTGCTTATTTACTTACTATCACTTAATATATGGAATATTACTATTAATGGAGGGCGTAACTATACTAAGGAGACCTTAATACAGTATCTAGAGACCCAAGATATTTATATTGGTAAGAAAATAAATGATATAGATTGTAGGGCCATAGAAGATAACATTAGGGAAACATATACTGATATAGGGTGGGTTTCTGCACAGATAAGAGGAACAAATCTGATAATTGATTTAAAAGAAAGCCAAATGCCTGAAGAAATTAATGCTAATGCCAAGCCACGCCATATTATAGCATCTAAAGAAGGTATTATTACTTATATGGTTACAAGAACAGGGACCCCCTTGGTAGAGCTAGGGGATGTGGTGAAAAAAGGGGATATACTTGTTTCTGGAGTCCTTGATATTATAGGAGATAATGAACTTTTAATAGCCAAAGAACCTGTAGTTGCCGATGCTGATATAAAAGCAAAAACATACTATGAATACCAAGATGATTTTTTATTAAACTACATAGATAAAGAATATACTGACAATTCTAAAAAAGATTATACAATAAGTGTTTTCTTAAAAGAAATAAATTTGATTAAACATGGAAATCTATATGCCAATTATGATATAATAACCGATGAACTAATTATGCAACCCTTTACAGATTTTTATCTACCTTTTTCCTTAAGGCTAGTATACTATGATGAATATAAAGAAATCGACAAAAAATATACTAATGAGGAAGCAAGAAATATTGCAAAAACAAACTTATATAGACTTATAAACAAATTAAAAGAAAATAATGTTATAATACTTGATAATGATATAACAACAGATATTACTAAGGATTCTTGTACTACAAAAGGCAATATTATAGTAGAGGAATCTATTATTGATTATAAAGAAATATTCGAAAGCGAATGGAGGATTGAGGAAGAGGATGAGCTTATTAGAGATAGTGATTGATATACCAGCCAATCATCAAAAGAATATATTTGGCCAATTAGATTCCAATATTAAGAAAATAGAAAAGACATTAAATGTAACACTAGTTAGCCGTGATAACGAGATCAAACTAGTTGGTGATAGTGACAATATTAAGAAAGCTAAAAACATTATAAGTGATTTATATGAATTGTCGAAAAAGGGTACTACAATTACAGATCAAACCGTTAATTACTGTTTGTCCCTTGCAATGGATGATAAAGAAGGTTCAATAATTGAAATTGATAGTGATATAATATGTCACACAATCTCTGGAAAACCTATCAAGCCAAAAACATTAGGCCAAAAGCAATATGTGGACCAAATACGTAACAAAATGATTACCTTTGGCATAGGTCCAGCTGGAACAGGAAAGACTTACCTGGCCATAGCTATGGCTGTAACTGCATTTAAGAATGATAATGTTAATAAAATCATCTTAACAAGACCTGCAATTGAAGCAGGTGAGAAACTTGGATTTTTACCTGGAGATCTACAAAGTAAGGTAGACCCATACTTACGTCCCTTATATGATGCTCTTAATCAAATAATGGGTAATGAATCCTTTGTAAGCAGTGTAGAAAAAGGGCTAATAGAAGTGGCACCTTTAGCTTATATGAGAGGTAGAACCCTAGATAACGCATTTATTATTCTTGATGAAGCCCAAAACACAACACCTGCCCAAATGAAGATGTTCTTAACTAGAATAGGTTATGGTTCAAAAGCTGTAGTTAATGGTGATTTAACACAAAAAGACTTACCCCATGGAACTGAATCAGGACTAGAGAATGCAATTAGGGTACTAAGCAAGGTAGGGGACCTTGGTTTTTCATATCTTACAGATAAAGATGTGGTTAGACACCCATTAGTTCAAAAAATAGTTAAAGCTTATGATAATTATGATAAGAAAAGCTATCAATCTAAAAGAGATTCAAGTAAAAGATCTTATGGTAAAACCAATATAAGCCGTAATAGGAAATCAGATACAAAAAAGTAAAATAAGAAGGTATAATTAAATGACTATTAACATTGAATATGAAAGTGATATTGTATTGGATTTTGATTACAAGGAAATTACTAATAAAGTTGTAGCTAAAGCACTTGAATTAGAAACATGCCCCTTTGATATTGAGCTAAATGTTATCTTAACTAATAATGATAGCATTAAAGAAATAAATAATAGTTTTAGAAATTTAGATTTACCTACAGATGTTTTATCCTTTCCTATGATTGAATACGAATATCCTGGTGACTTTTCAGCTTTAGAAGAGGGTTCAATGGAGCATTTTAATCCTGAAACAGGAGAATTGGTATTAGGTGATATAATAATATCTGTAGATAAATTAATAGGACAAGCAAAAGAATATGGCCACTCACAAACTCGTGAGCTAGCTTTTCTTATTGCCCATAGCATGCTTCATTTGTTTGGATATGACCATGAAGATGAAAGCCAAGATAATGAACGCCTGTTAATGGAAGATAAACAAAAAAGAATATTAGAAGAACTGCAAATTGGGAGGTAGTGTTAACTATGAAAAAGTACATATGTATCACAGTTATACTTATAAGCATGCTAATAATTACTGGGTGTGGTAAGAAAGATGAAGATGAGGTATCTGTTACCCCATCAACTAAGGCCACAGAAGAGGCTGTAGAAGAACCTACAGAAGAAGCTGAGGATAATGTATCTGATTCTGATAAGAGTAGATTAACGGGACTTCCTATAGATGAAGAACTAAGAACTAAGAGACCATTTACAGTCATGTTCAATAATATTAAAGCTGCTTATCCCCAAAGTGGAACTAGTGAAGCCTCAATATTATATGAAGCATTAGTTGAGGGTGGAATAACTAGATTAATGGGTGTGTTTGAAGACCTACATCCAGACAGAATTGGGTCTGTACGTAGTGGGAGACAGTACTTTGCAAGTATTACTGATGAATATGATGCTATCCTTGTAAGTGTTGGAGAATCTGCTTATTGCACAGAAAAAATAGCTGAACTTAAACTAGACCAACTTTCCGGTTTAAATAAAGAAGGTGGAACTGTATTCTATAGGGATTCATCTATCAAGGCACCACATAATGCATTTGCTAGTAAAGAAGGTGTTTTAGAAGGTTTAGAAATGACAGGCTATGAAAAAGAATATGATGATAGTTTAAACAATCACTTTACTTTCTATGATAAAGAAATAGATTTAGAAAGTAATCAAATAGCTGATAAAGTCAATCTTATCTTTTCAAGTTATGCCTCTCCATATTTTAATTATGATGGTGAGAGTAAAACTTATAAGAGATTTCAATTTGATGTTGGGCATATTGATGCAAATTCTGGAGAACAATTAGAGTTTAAAAATATAATAGTTCAATTTGTAAATGGATTTTCAATTGATGAAACGAGAACATTTTCTTTTAGACAGGGTAGTGGAGATGGCTATTATATAACAAATGGAAAAGCAATACCGATTACATGGGATAAAAACGAAGCAAATAGATCTATGACTTACTATGATTCAGAAAGAGATGTTTTACAGATGAATCCAGGTAAGACTTATATTGCTGTTTTCCCAGGAGAAAATACAGATAATGTTATTTTTGAATAAATGCATAAACAAATTTATACATAAATCGTAAAATTGGATAATACTTAAAGGTACTTAGGAGGAATTTATGGCATCTAAAAAATCAAGCAATAATTTTCTAGTGCAAGGAGGGCTATTGGCATTTGCATCTATTCTTGTACGTTTTATAGGATTATTATATAGAATCCCCTTAACCAATATAATTGGTGATGAGGGAATGGGTTATTACTCAAGTGCTTATCTTATATATAATATTGCTCTATTAATTTCTTCCTATAGTTTGCCTTTGGCAGTATCAAAATTAGTTGCTTCAAGAATAATTAAAAAACAATATAAGAATTCATTTCGTATATTTGTAATAGCACTAGTTTTAGGAGCGATAGTTGGTTTAATTGCATCTTTAACTGTATTTTTTGGTGCAGATTTTTTTGCAGTACATATACTAGAATCACCAAGAACTGCAATTCCTTTAAAAGTACTGTCTCCTACCATATTTGTGTTTGCTATTATGGGTGTTCTAAGAGGTTTCTTCCAAGGTAATAGTTCCATGGTACAGACATCTATATCTCAAGTAATTGAGCAAATATTTAATGCTCTTATAACTCTTACAGCTGCTTATTATTTGATGAAACAATATAGCTTATCTATTGATGCAGCAGCATATGGAGCAGCAGGTGCTACGCTGGGAACTCTAATTGGTGCAATATCATCATTAGCCTTTTTATTATTTGTTTTTGCCCTAAATTGGAATTTTATTAGAAAAAAAATGAGATATGACTCTACAAATTATGTTGATTCAAATTCATTTGTTATAAAAATTCTTATAGCTACTATTGTACCTGTTATTCTAAGTCAAACTGTTTACCAGCTTTCAAGCGTGCTAGATGTATCAATCTTTCAAAATGTTATGAATGGTAAAGGGTTTATTGAAAAAGAAAGAAATGAATTTGTTGGAATATATAGTAACAAGTTTCTTTTACTAACCCAACTGCCTGTTTCACTTGCTTCCGCAATGGCCACAGCAATTGTTCCGAGTATAGTAACTTCAAAAGCTAATGGTATGATGATGGAAGTTAAAAACAAAATAAGTTTAGGCATAAAATCTAGTATGATGATAGCCTTTCCATCAACAATGGGTTTGATTGTTTTAGCTTCACCAATTCTACAATTACTATTTCAAGATAGTAGGGACCTACCAGCAAGAATGCTACAAGTTGGTTCTATTGGAGTTTTATTTTTTACATTTTCAACTATTACCAATGGTGTATTACAAGGTTTAGATAAAATGAATATACCCTTTATACATTCTAGTATTGCATTAGTTATACATGAAGTAATACTTTATTTCATACTAAAATTTACTGATCTTGGGATATTTGCTTTAGTAATTGGTAATATAACATTTCCATTAATAATTTGTCTGTTAAATTGGCGCTATATAAAAAATCTATTAGAATATAAACAAGAAGTGAGAAAAACATTTGTTATTCCATTAGTTTCTTCTTTAATAATGGGTCTGTGTACATTATTATCTTATAAAGGAATATATAGTCTTACAAAGAGAGCTTCAATAAGTACTATTGTGGGTATAGCTGTAGCCATATCAGTTTACTTTGCTGCACTTATATTGTTAAAAGGAATTACAGAAGATGAATTGTATCAATTACCAAAAGGAAGCATATTGATTAAAATAGCTAAGAAATTACGCTTACTTAGATAAGATTGTATAAATTGGAAAAACTAGCAAATACTAATATCAAAGGAGTGATTTTATGGACACTAAAAAGATATTAATGTATTTTGTTAGTTTTCTTACATTATCCCTTGTTTTTACTGGTGGATATTATTTTTCTTATAAAAAAGCCTTAGAAGATTTTAATAGAACTGCAGAAGAGAGAAATAATGATTTTATGGCCTCCTTAGAAGATCAAGGATTAATGATAGTTCAAGATAATTCTATAGAAAATACAAATAGTTCATCACAAAAAGTAGATGGGGCTAATAAGTCTCCAAGTGTTTCTGGTGAGTTTGGACAGATAGAAGAAGGGCAAGAAGTAGACAATTTAGATGAAATTGTAGTCATGCCCACAACGAAATATGTTTTACAAACATACAATATAGATTCTGAAGAAAAAAAAGATGATATTTTACAAGTACCAAGTTATTTGGTAGGTTTAAATAGAGAAGAAGTAATAAAATATCTTGACAACTATATGGAAGACTTACCATGGAATGAGTTTAAAGATGGCTTAAGGGCTTATGAATTATTACTTTTTTCAGAGAAGGAAGTAATAATTCGAAAGACATATAATCCGGAACTGGTTCAATATGAATATTATATTAAATCAGTTAATGGAAATATTGTTGTATATTATAGTGATCGAAAAACAGTATATGAATATACTAATATGTCTATAAATAAACTAAACCAGGAAGAAAAGTTAGAACTTGAAGAAGGTTATTTTATTAAGGATTTGGACGAGTTATATGCCGTACTTGAACATTATACCAGCTAGCTATATATTGTGTGGAAGATATAAGACTTGAAATCTTGACGTGTTCTGATAAAATGGACTTATTATATTTTTAATATAACAAGTCTGTTTTTGATTTTACAGGGAGTGATTATAAATGGAAGAGATTATAATTGTTGGTGGCGGTGCCTCTGGATTAATGGCAGCAATTGTTGCAGCTAGATCTATCAAGGCAGTTATGTCTAAGGCTACAGATATGCCTAATAAGAAGGTTACCATTTTAGAACATAAGGATAAAGTAGGTAAAAAGATTCTTGCTACCGGCAATGGAAGGTGCAACTATACGAATTCATTTATGGACACGTCCTGTTTTAGAAGTGATAATATTGACTTTGTTAATGAGGCCTTAGATAAATTTTCTTATGAAGAAACTGTAGATTTTTTTATGAATCTGGGAGTCTTACCCAAAGAAATAAAAGGTTATATATATCCTAATTCTGAGCAAGCCTTATCTGTACTCAAGGCTTTAGAATTAGAGGCTATAGAACTTGGTGTAAATATTGTATGTGATATTGATGTTAGCAATATTAAGAAAACAAATGATAATTTTATCATACAAACAAGTAGTGGAAAGTATACCTGCAAGCAGGTTATACTTGCTACAGGGGGATGTTCATCACCTAATCTAGGTTCTGATGGAAGTGGACTGAGGATTGCAAAAAACTTAGGACATAGAATCATTAAGCCTCTTCCTGCCTTGGTGCAATTAAGATCAGATGAGAAGTATTTTAAAATGATAGCAGGAGTAAGAGTAGATGGACATATAGGTGTATATGTTAATGATGAATTAATTACTAGTGAATTAGGAGAGTTACAATTTACTAAATATGGTGTTTCAGGAATACCAATCCTTCAGACAAGTAGGTTTGTTTCAAAAGCCCTAGATCAATCTAAAAAGGTTATGCTTAAGATAGATTTATTAGCTGATTTTGATTGGAAGGCAACTATGGATTTACTAGAAAACAGAATACATATAAATTCATATAAGAATATGGAAGAATTATTTTATGGCTTATTCAATAATAAACTAGTACTATGTATTTTAAAAAGAACTGGAATATCAGAAAAGCTTTTGTGTAAAAACATAGAAAAGAAACAATTAATCAACCTTGTAAATATGGTTAAGAGTTTTAATGTTACAATTAATGGAACAAATTCCTTTGACCAATCACAAGTAACAGCGGGTGGTGTTGATACAAGCCAAGTTGATCCAGATACCATGGAATCAAGGATTATAAAAGGTTTGTATTTCTGTGGTGAAATATTAGATGTAGATGGAACATGTGGCGGATATAATTTACAATGGGCATGGTCAAGTGGATATTTAGCTGGGAGGTCAATTTAAAAGATAATATGGAAAAATATAGACAAACATTTATGGATAAAAAAAGGATAGTCATTAAGATTGGTTCAAGTTCTTTGACACATCCTGAAACCGGCAAAATTAATTTTATTAAAATGGAAAGATTAGTACGAATTCTAACAGACTTAAGAAACATGGGTAAAGATGTTGTTCTTGTATCTTCAGGGGCAATTGCAGTGGGAAGACAAGCCTTTAACATGACAGAAAAACCAAGTGAAAAGTCAGTAAGTCAAGCTTGTGCAGCTGTAGGTCAGGCAAGATTAATTATGATGTATCAAAAGTTTTTTGCAGAATACAATCAAATTTCAGCGCAGATATTAATGACTAAGGATACTATGTTAAACCCAATTAGTAGGGAAAATGCACTTAATACATTTGAGGAATTATTTAAAATGAACGCAATACCAGTTGTTAACGAGAATGATACAGTTTCAACTGATGAAATAGAATTTGGAGATAATGATACTCTTTCAGCAATAGTTACAGCCTTAATTGATGCAGATTTGCTAATTTTATTATCAGATATAGATGGACTATTCACCGATGATCCTAATGTAAACCCTAATGCGGAATTTATAGAGTATGTTAATTACATAGATGATAAATTAGAAGAAATGTGTAAGGATTCCATTGGAATGGTTGGTACAGGTGGCATGACCACCAAGGTTTCTGCAGCTAAAATTGCAACAGATGCAGGAGCCGATATGGTAATTGCTAATGGAAAAGATGTACATGTAATTGAAGAAATTTTTGAAGGTAAAAAGGTTGGAACTTTATTTATCGCCCATAAAAGTAAAGATTTTGTATTGTTAGATTATCTTCAAACACCACAATATAGAAAGAAATGATAGAAAGGTAAGATTAAAATGGATAATAAGGGATTAAATTTAGATAGAATTAACGAATTATATAATAAGTCCAAAAATGAAGGACTTACTAATGAAGAAAAAAAGGAACAAAAAAAACTAAGAGACAATTATATTAAATCTGTTAGGCAAAATTTAAGAGGACAACTTGAAAACATATCAATTGTTGAAGAAGATGGATCAATTACTGATCTGTCTAAGAAAGAGAAGAAATCTTGATAAATAAAAAAGATATAAGAAAACAAATTAAGGAAGAAAAGTTAAAACTATCATTGTCTGAAATAGAAATTAACAGTGATATTATCATAAATAAACTATTAGCAAGCCAAGAATATAATAATTCAAACACCATTTTTGCTTATGTTTCTTATAATCAGGAAGTAATTACCAAAAAGCTAATTGAACAAGCACTTAAACATAAAAAGGTAGCTGTACCCAAAATAGCCAATAATCAAATGGATTTTTATTATATTAAAAGCCTTAATGACTTAGAGAATGGAATTATGGGTATTTTAGAACCAACTAATACAAGTGAAGCTAACAAGGCTGTTCCTGAAGATAGCGACTTATTTGTAGTTCCAGGTCTTGGCTTTGATAAGAATAAAAATAGAATTGGATATGGAAAAGGATATTATGACAAGTATTTTCATAGACATAATAAGATAAAATTTCATAAGATTGCTTTGGCATTTGATTTTCAA
>CAZUDG010000049.1:11786-15762 GCA_964618775.1 uncultured Lachnospiraceae bacterium
TTGAAGCTAATGACATAGATGTTGCAAATGGTAGGCAAAATAGGATGAAAGAGTCTTTAATTGATAGGTTAACTTTGGACCATGATAGAATTCTTGGTATGGCACAAGGGTTGCTAGATATTGCTGAATTAGACGATCCTATTGGTGAAGTAATGTCTATGAAGCAACGTCCTAATGGGCTCAAGATAGGCAGGAAACGAGTTCCTATTGGTGTAATAGGCATTATTTATGAATCAAGGCCTAATGTAACAGCAGATGCCTTTGGACTATGCTTTAAGACCAGTAATGCAGTGATACTTCGAGGCGGTAGTGATGCTATTAATTCTAATAAAATAATACAGAATATTATTCAAGATGCTCTTGAAGCAGAAGGCTTGCCAAAGTACAGTATCCAATTAATAGAAAACACTGATAGAGAAATTGCAGCCCAAATGATGAAGTTAAATGAATATATTGATGTTTTAATTCCAAGAGGTGGATCAGGACTAATTAGTTCTGTTATTAAGAATGCAACTATACCAGTAATAGAAACAGGGACTGGTAATTGTCATGTATATGTAGATAAGTACGCAGATTTTGATATGGCTCTTAATATAATAATTAATGCAAAGACACAAAGATTAGGGGTTTGTAATGCCTGTGAGTCTTTAGTGGTGGATAAAGATATATCAAAAGAGTTTATACCAAAATTATATGATAGATTAAGTGCTGAAAAGGTTGAGGTCAGAGGAGATGAGACGGCAACAGAAATTGTCTCAGATATTATTCCAGCTAATGAAGAGGATTATGGAACAGAGTATTTGGACCGTATTGTTTCTCTAAAAGTTGTTGACGGGATTAATGATGCTATTTTACATATTAATAAATATAATACAAAACACTCAGAGGCTATTATTACTGAGAATTATAATAATGCGATCAAGTTTTTAAATGAAGTAGATGCTGCGGCTGTATATGTTAATGCGTCAACTAGATTCACAGATGGTGGTGAGTTTGGACTTGGTGCTGAGATTGGAATTAGTACCCAAAAGCTACATGCAAGAGGGCCAATGGGGCTTGAGGCTTTAACCACTACAAAATATATTATTTTGGGGGATGGGCAAATCAGATAAATTTATGGGCCGGAAGCTGGTATAAGAAGATAATAAGGGTTCGGTTGCTAAAAAATGCAAAAGTCACCCTTATTACCTTCTTATACCAGCTTCCTATCGGCATGAGTAAGGAAAAGGGCTTTGATATTGCAATAGAACGCAAAGGTTACCCTTATTATGTTGTTATAACAGGTTATTATTGGTATGAACAAGGGTATTTAGAAAGATTAGAAAAGTATGGAGGTTTTAGGGAAATGCAGAGGAATATTGTTGCTAATGAAATTTTTAGTGAAGCACCGGATAAGGAGCCGTATCGTCAATATTATTTTATGGCTATTTTGAGTAAACATGTGAAGAAGATGAGAAAAAGGTTGGGTAGACCTTTAACCTATAATATACAAACCTTCGGGTGCCAGATGAATGCTAAGGATTCGGAGAAATTAGCGGGGATTTTGGAAAAGATAGGTTATGTACATAATGATTCGGAGGAATCTGATTTTGTAATATATAATACCTGTACTGTGAGAGAGAATGCAAATCTTAAGGTTTATGGAAGATTAGGATATTTAGGTAAGCTAAAAGAAAAGAATCCAAATATGATTATTTCAATTTGTGGTTGTATGATGCAGGAACCAGAAATTTTAGAGAAGATTAAGAAGTCTTATTCTTTTGTTGATATTGTTTTTGGAACTCATAATATATATAAACTTGCAGAGTTAATGTATTTACAAATTGATGCAGATAGAATGATTATAGATGTATGGAGAGAAGCTAAAGAAATAGTTGAGGAATTACCTAGTGAAAGAAAGTATAACTTTAAAGCTAGTGTAAATATTATGTATGGTTGCAATAATTTTTGCAGCTATTGTATAGTGCCATATGTAAGAGGAAGAGAAAGAAGTAGGGATAATAAAGATATTATTAATGAAATCAAAAGTCTTGTATCTGATGGGGTGGTTGAAATTACCTTACTTGGACAAAATGTGAACTCATATGGAAAAACATTGGAAGAGCCTATGACTTTTGCCCAGCTTCTTCTTGAAGTTGATAAAATAGAAGGACTAGATAGAGTTAGATTCATGACTTCTCATCCAAAAGACTTATCAGATGAACTTATTGAGGTAATGAAAAGCTCTGATAAGGTTTGTCATCATTTACATTTACCATTACAATCAGGTAGTAGTAGACTTCTTAAAATTATGAATAGAAAGTATACAAAAGAAGATTATTTAACTTTAGTTGATAAAATAAGAACAGCGGTGCCAGATATTTCTTTATCCACGGATATTATTGTAGGTTTTCCAGGAGAAAGAGAAGAGGATTTTGCTGAAACTTTGGATGTTGTAAGGAAGTCAAAGTTTGATAGTGCATATACTTTCCAATATTCAAAAAGAACAGGTACATCTGCTGCAACAATGGAAAATCAGGTAGAGGCTGATGTTGTCAAAGAAAGATTTAATAGACTCTTAGACACAATATCAGAGGTGTCCTCTAGCAACACATCAATGCTTGAAGGAACTATTGGTAAGGTGTTAGTAGAAGATATTAATGAACAAGACTCATCCCTTGTGACAGGGAGATTGAGTAATAACACCTTAGTGCATTTCCCAGGTGATTCAAATTATATTGGGAAGGTTGTACCGGTTAAACTTACTGAAAGTAAAGGGTTTTATTATTTTGGTGAGGCACTAGTTTAAAGGGTGTCCTAGCTATTAATCGAGATAGTAGTATTAAATTGTACAAACATATTATAAAAAGTTGTCAGTTGTCTTGACATTTAGTGATTTAAAGTATAAAATTTGTTTGTTATGTTATTTACAAAAATTAAAATTAAAATTAAATAGGAGGTGCTACTGTGCAAGAGATCTTTCAAGTAGTGATTGCTATTTTAGTTACCTCAGTAATTGTTGCTCTTATAGTTTGGAAAATTGCTATTGCCTATCGTAAAAAGACTTATGAAGAGAAGGTAGGAACAGCAGAAGAAAAAGCTAGACTAATAATAGATGATGCTCTAAAAACAGCAGAAACTACAAAAAGAGAAGCATTACTTGAAGTCAAGGAAGATTCATTAAAAAGAAAGAATGACCTTGAAAAGGAAACTAAAGAAAGACGCAATGAAGTACAGCGCTATGAAAAAAGAGTTTTAGCGAAAGAAGAATCTCTGGACAGGAAAGCGGAAGCACTGGAACGGAAAGAATCAAAGATAGCTGAAAAAGATGCTGAGTTAGATAAACAAAAGCTAGAAACCCAAGAACTTTTAGACCAGCAAACTCTTCAGTTAGAGAAGATATCCGGATTAACCTCCGAACAAGCAAAAGAATATCTATTAAAAACTGTTGAAAATGAAGTTAAACATGAAACTGCCTTATTAATCAAGGAATTAGATAATAAAGCAAAGCAAGAAGCCGATAAAAAGGCGAAAGAATATGTTGTTACAGCAATACAAAGATGTGCAGCAGATCACGTAGCTGAAACCACAATTTCTGTTGTACAACTTCCAAATGATGAGATGAAGGGTAGGATTATAGGTCGTGAAGGACGTAATATTCGTACTTTAGAGACCCTTACTGGAGTAGATTTGATTATTGATGATACACCAGAAGCAGTGATATTATCAAGCTTCGACCCAATAAGAAGAGAGGTCGCAAGAATAGCTTTAGAAAAGTTAATAATCGATGGTAGGATTCACCCAGCCAGAATTGAAGAAATGGTTGAAAAAGCTCAAAAAGAAGTAGAAACATCCATACGAGAAGCGGGAGAAGATGCAACATTAGAAGTAGGAGTGCATGGAATCCATAATGAACTTATGCGTTTATTAGGTAAGATGAGGTATAGGACAAGTTATGGCCAGAATGCCCTGAAACATTCTATTGAAGTGGCTCATT
>CAZUDG010000050.1:0-5846 GCA_964618775.1 uncultured Lachnospiraceae bacterium
ATTTCTATAATAATAATGATTTATTACAATTACAAAATTTTAGGAGGACTTTATATGAAACAATTTATGGATCAAGATTTTTTATTAAGTACTGATACAGCAAAGGATTTATACCATAATCATGCTAAGAATATGCCTATCATTGACTATCACTGTCACCTTAATCCTGAAGAAATTGCTAATGACAAAACATTTGATAACATAACTCAAATCTGGCTTGGTGGTGATCATTACAAATGGCGTCTACTAAGAGCTAATGGTGTTGACGAAAAATATATAACTGGAGATGCTTCTGACAAAGAAAAGTTTTTTAAATTTGCCCAGACCCTGCCTAAAGCAATAGGTAACCCAGTATATCACTGGAGTCATTTGGAATTACAACGTTTTTTTGGGTACGAGGGTGCCCTTAATGCTGATACTGCTGAAGAAGTTTGGAATCTAGCTAACGAAAAACTAAAAGATCCATCTATGAGTGCAAGAAGTCTTATTAAAAGCTCCAATGTTACAGATATTTGCACCACTGATGATCCTGCAGACTCTCTAGAATGGCATAAAATGATAGCAGCAGACGAATCTTTTGATGTTAATGTATTTCCTACATTCCGACCAGATAAAGCTATGAATCTTGAAAAGGCTGATTTTACAGATTATTTAGCAAAATTATCTACTGTAAGTGAAATCGATATTAAGTCTTTTGCTGATCTTAAGAATGCGGTTTCCAATCGTATTGAATATTTTAATGAGTTAGGATGTTGTGTTAGTGACCATGCCCTTGAATTCATTATGTACAGACCTGCAAGTGATGAAGAAATTGAAACCATATTCACCAACCGTCTAAATGGACAGCTTCCAACAAAAGAAGAAGAATTAAAGTTTAAGACTGCATTTATGGTTCATGTTGGAAAAGAATACAATAAACATGACTGGGCAATGCAACTTCACTATGGTGCACAAAGAGATAATAACAAGCTTATGTTTGACAAGCTTGGTCCTGATACCGGATATGACGCTATATATAACTATAGTTCTTCTCTTGAAATGAGCCAATTCTTAAGTGCTCTTAGCGCCACTGATGAACTTCCAAAAACTATTATATATTCATTAAATCCATTAGATGATGCAACTATTGAAACTGTGATGGGTTGTTTCCAAAGTGCACCTGTAGCTGGAAAACTTCAACATGGTTCTGCTTGGTGGTTTAATGATACTAAAAAAGGCATGATAGACCAAATGACTTCTTTAGCTAATTATGGATTGTTTGCAACCTTTATTGGAATGCTAACTGATTCAAGAAGTTTCTTATCCTATGCTAGACATGAATACTTCAGAAGAATCTTATGTGATTTAGTTGGTTCTTGGGTTGAAAATGGTGAATATCCAAACGATAAGGATGCACTTGCTAAAATTATTGAAGATATTTCATATAATAACACTAAGAATTACTTTAATTTTTAATTAATAAAATTTTAGGAGCTTGGGAATCCAAGCTCCTTTTTATGAGAAAATTCGTTAAAACTATTGCATAATTTACAAAATTATTGTAAAATTTATAATTGAGAAATAAAAATATGGAGGTGCTTATGAGACATTTAATTAGCCCAAATGACTTAACTGTTTCAGAATTAGAAGATTTGTTAAAACTTGCTGATGACATATATAAAAATCCAACTAAATATTCAAAAGTATGCGAGGGCAAAAAGCTAGCTACTTTATTTTATGAACCTAGTACAAGAACAAGACTAAGTTTTGAATCTGCAATGCTTAATCTTGGTGGTAATGTATTAGGTTTTTCTTCTGCCGACTCAAGTTCCGTTAAAAAAGGGGAAAGTGTTGCCGATACAATGCGCGTTATCTCTAGTTATGCAGATATTTGCGCTATACGTCATCCAAAGGAGGGTGCCCCTCTAGTTGCAGCCCACAATTCTACTATTCCAGTAATTAATGCTGGTGATGGTGGTCATAATCATCCAACTCAAACCTTAACAGATTTATTAACAATTAAAGAATTAAAGGGAAGATTAGACAACTTAACTATAGGCTGCTGTGGAGACTTGAAGTTTGGTCGAACTGTACATTCTCTAATCCATGCATTAGTTCGCTATGATAACAACGAGTTTGTATTAATTTCCCCAGAAGAACTTAAAATCCCTACTTATTTAAGGGAAGAAGTATTAGAAGACAATAATATACCTTTTGAGGAAGTTACTTCCTTAAAAGACTCATTACATAAACTTGATTTGTTATACATGACAAGGGTTCAAAGAGAAAGATTCTTCAACGAAGAAGATTATATAAGATTAAAAGACTCTTATATTCTTGGCGCTGATAAAATGAAACATGCACCAGATGATATGCTTGTACTACATCCATTACCTAGAGTGAATGAAATCTCTACAGAAATCGATGATGATCCACGTGCTGCATACTTTAAGCAAGCTGAATATGGTGTATATGTTAGAATGGCTCTAATTATGAAGTTGTTGGAGGTGTAGGCATGTTAAACATTGATGAAATCTATAACGGAATTGTAATTGATCATATAAAAGCTGGAAATTCTATGGATATATATTATTATCTTAACCTAGAAAGATTAGACCACAGTGTTGCCATAATTAAAAATGCTAAAAGCCGTAAGATGGGCAAAAAAGACATTATTAAAATTGAAGGATTCTTAGATGTAGATTTAGATGTTTTAGGTATCTTAGATGATGCTGTTACAATTAACATTATTAAAGATGGTAGTATAGTTGATAAATACTCTCCTAGCCTTCCAAGTACCGTACAAAATATTATTCAATGTAAAAATCCTAGATGCATTACTTCTATCGAGCAAGACTTACCACATATGTTTAAATTAACTAATAAAGAAAAACGTATATATCGTTGTGTATATTGTGAACAAGCCTTTAAGAACAAAAAACATTAGAACTAATAAAAGATTGGCCATACAAGGGGTTTTTTACTAAACTGATGTGGGCCTTGTCAAGTAGACAAGGCCCACATCAAACCCTCTTGTATGGCCTTTATTTTAAAATAAGCCAGTTATTTCACCTGCATGATTCACATCTACATCTTCTGCAGCCGGACGCTTTGGTAGGCCTGGCATGGTTAAGACGTTACCTGTTAAGGCAACTACAAAGCCTGCTCCTGATGAAACATAGACTTCTCTCACATTAATGTTAAAGTTTTCTGGTCTTCCTAGTTTTGATGGATCATCTGATAAGGAATATTGTGTTTTTGCAATACATACTGGAAGATTGCTATATCCCAACTCTTCTATCTTGTCAATTTCATTTAGTGCTGCCTGACTGTAAGATACAGAAGAAGCCCCATAAATTTGTGTCGCTATTTTTTCAATCTTTTCCTTTATTGCTAATTCATCTTCGTATAATGGCTTAAAATTGCTCTCTCCTGCCTCTAATGTGGCAATCAATTTATTAGCTAAATCAATACCACCTTGTCCTCCATGTTCCCAAACTTCAGATAAGGCAAATTCACAACCAAGATTCTTACAATAATCTTCTACAAATGATAACTCAGCTTCAGAGTCGGTCATAAATTTATTCAAGGTTACAATAAGTGGCACATTATATTGCTTTATATTTTCTATATGCTTTTCTAGATTTAAAATTCCCATTTTTAAAGCGTTAAGGTTTTCTTTTCCTAAGTTATCCCTAGAAACTCCGCCATTATATTTTAAGGCTCTTATTGTAGCTACTAAAACTACTGCATCTGGTTTTAAATTGCCCTTTCTGCATTTGATGTCGAAGAACTTCTCTGCACCTAGGTCTGCACCAAATCCTGCCTCTGTAACAACTATATCTGAAAGCTTCATAGCCAACTTTGTTGCTCTTATGCTATTACAACCATGGGCTATGTTAGCAAATGGACCACCATGAACAATTGCAGGAGTATTCTCTAGTGTCTGTACTAAGTTAGGCTTCATTGCATCTTTTAACAAGGCTGCCATAGCACCAACAGCATTTAAAAACCTTGCATATATTGGCTTGCCATCATAAGTATAGGCCACAATTATATTACCAAGCCTATTCTTTAAATCATTCATATCTTCTGATAAGCATAAGATGGCCATAATTTCAGATGCTACTGTTATAATAAAATGATCTTCCCTTACTACACCATCCGCACTACGACCTAAGCCAATTACAAGATTTCTTAAAACTCTGTCGTTCATATCTATACATCTTTTCCAAACAATTTGGTTAGGATCAATATTTAGGGAATTACCTTGATGGATATGGTTATCTAACATGGCAGCTAACAGGTTGTTGGCAGAAGTAATTGCATGAAAATCTCCTGTAAAATGTAAATTCAGCTCATCCATAGGAACTACTTGTGCATAACCTCCACCAGCAGCCCCACCTTTCATTCCAAAACAAGGTCCAAGGGATGGTTCTCTTAATGTTATAAATGACTTTTTTCCTAACAGATTAAGTGCCTGACCTAAGCCAACAGTGGTCGTTGTTTTACCTTCTCCTGCTGGAGTTGGATTGATTGCTGAAACTAGTACTAATTTACCATCTTCATTATCTTCTACCCTCTCCATTAAAGAGTCAGAAAACTTAGCCTTATACTTACCATATAGTTCTAGATCATCCTCTTTTAAACCTAATTCTTCACCTATCTGATTTATTGGTTTTAGCTGTGCTTTTCTTGCAATATCTATGTCGCTTTTCATAAATAAATACCCTCCAATAATTGATTTTGTGTTTTTAATTTTATCTTTTCTCCATTATAGGTTATAATTATAAATATTAAAATAGCGAAAGGAAAATAATATGAAAATTAATACAATAATCTTTGACTTAGATGGAACATTACTTAGTACTTTAGATGATATTAAGGATAGCACTAATTTCGCTCTTAGAAAATGTGGTTTTCCAGAGAGATCTTTAGAGGAAGTGAATTCTTTTGTTGGACATGGAACAAATTATTTAATTGGAAAAGCTGTTCCTCAAGATACACCATCACATAAAATAGATGAATGTAATAAAATATATCGCCAACATTACAAGGGTAATAAAGATAATAAAACTGCTCCTTATAATGGTATTATGGATATTTTAGAAAAGATGCATAACAAGAATTACAAACTTGCAATTGTATCTAATAAATTTGATTCAGCTGTGAAGGAATTAGGTGAGAAATATTTTTCAGAATATATGGATGTTGCAATAGGGGAAAGTTCCGCCATAAAAAGAAAACCAGCACCAGATTCAATATATGCTGCCATGGAAGAACTTGGATCTTCTAAAGAGGAAACAATCTACGTAGGAGATTCAGAGGTAGATGTTATGGCTGCCCACAATGCAGGTCTTCCATGTATTGGAGTATCATGGGGCTTTCGTGGACGACAAGTCCTTGAAGATGAGGGTGCAGATTATATAATAGACACACCAGATGAAATATTTGATATACTTGATAATTATTAAGAAATTATTGATAAGATGTGTTTCAGATACAAATTAACTATATTAATATCCGTGCATTTGTAAAGCATTCTTGAACCAACAACATCTTCAATTTCATTAAATAACAAACTACCGTCACCTTCTATTAAGAAATCAATGCCTACTAGTCCAAAATCAAATTCATTAATTATTTTTGTAATAAGCTGAGTTTCTTGGTCTGATAGGTGGTAGTTTCTTACATCTCCACCAAGAGAATAGTTTGATTTAAAGCCATCTTTTGCAGTTCTAAGAATCGCCGCAATGATGGTTTTTCCAATTATATAAACCCTTAAATCTTGTTTTTTATCTCCTATTACTGGTTGGATTACAATATCAGTATTATTAAGCGAGGCTAAGATTTCTTTTTTCTTGGCA
>CAZUDG010000050.1:5946-15425 GCA_964618775.1 uncultured Lachnospiraceae bacterium
CATTTACTATATTCTCAGATTTTATAAAACTAGTGTTTATAATTGGAATATCTAGCCTTGAAAGGTATTGATATGTTTTTGCTTTATCATTACATATATCAGCAACCTTTGAATTATTAAATACCTTTATACCCATATCTTCTAATTGCTTGCTTAATAATGGGTATATTGACCGGTTAATAGCGAAGTCTGGCCTCTCTATAACATTCCCATTATAACGCAGAAAAAGAGCATTATCTTTGACACCAAAGTTTAATTTATGAAGAAAAATTAACTTTATGTCAATTCCTAAAGCCCTCGCTTCTTCAATATAAAAATTAATATATGCTTTGTTCTTGTCTACATCTTCATCCCTATAAATTAACCAACCAATCATCATTCAACCAAGTCCTTTAAAATATATTCGATTATTTTATCAGAAACACTTACACCTGTAATATCAGTTATGTTTTTAAAGTGAGCATTAGAGTTTACTTCACACAAAATAGGTTCATCATTCTCTCCAAATAATATATCCACACCAGCAAAATCCAATCCAAGAATATCACAGCATTTTAATGCTAATTCTTCCTGATCTTTAGTTGGAATATAGCTTTCCATTTTACCACCATTGGAAAGGTTTGCCCTAAAGTCTCCAGTATCATTATATCGATACATAGAAGCTATAACCTTGTTACCAACTACCTGAAGCCTTATATCTTTTCCTTTGCTAGTATCTATATACTTTTGAAAAATTAAAGGTGCCTTGCTGTGTTTTTTCACTATATCATAAAGCTCTTCTTCATTATTAGCTAAGTAAACCTGACTGCCAAATGAACCAAACACCTCTTTTATTACCAAAGGGAAATTTAATATAGTGACTAGTTTTTTTATAAATCTATAATTTGTATACCCTACATTAGAAAATGTCATAGGTGCAAAAACAGTTCTTGGCATCTTTATTCCAGAGTTCATTAATTCCAAATGAGTTAAAGACTTATCATCACATATTGCAATGGATTTAGCCGAGTTATATACAGGAATTCCTATCATTTCAAAATATTTAGCTAACTTTACATCCTTATCCCAAAATAGTATAAAGTCTGGATAAGTACTACTTGCTGAGTTTACAGCTTTATCTGTATTAATGTCTACTAAAACCTGATCATTTCTTTTTAATTTCAAGTCAATGTTAAATTTATCAGATGACGCCTTAAACATATCATATAATTCAACAAATTTTTCCGAATCTAAAAAACCATTTACAATTAACCATCCTAGCATAAGACTCTCTCTTCCTTAAAAACGTGAACTTCCAGGAAGCTTATGTATCCAGTTTGTCTCTTAGAAGTTCTAAAATATATCATTATCCTGGAGATACTGGCTAAACTCTTCCTCAGTCATTAATATTTGTCTTGGTTTTGTTCCTTCTTCTGGGCCAACAGTACCTGCATGGTGAAGTTGGTCCATAATTCTTGCTGCCCTATTAAAACCAATTCTAAATATTCTTTGTAACATTCCAATTGAAGCCTTATCTTTTTCTATAATAACCCTACCTGCCTCAACAAAATATTCGTCCCTTTCAAGATAATTATCTTCTACAGAACTCGTTGACGATTGTGTAGAGATTATCTCTTGTTCAACTTTTTTATCATATGATGCCTGACCATTTTTCTTGGTGATAAAATCTACCACCTTAGTTATCTCTTTATCAGAAATAAAGGCGCCTTGTACTCGAAGAGGCTTTGAATAACCAGATGGATAATATAACATATCACCTTTTCCTAGTAACTTCTCAGCTCCCGAACCATCTAATATAGTTCTTGAGTCAACCGCTGAAGATACTGAAAATGCTATTCTTGAAGGAATATTAGCTTTAATAACACCTGTTATTACATTTACTGAAGGTCTTTGGGTTGCAATAATTAAATGGATTCCTGCCGCTCTTGCCATTTGTGCCAAACGACAAATAGCATCTTCTACTTCAGTTGAAGCTACCATCATTAAATCCGCTAGCTCATCTACAACAATAATTATTTGAGTTAATCTTTCATGTTCTTCACCTATTGTCTTATCATTTTTAACTTTTTCATTATAGCTTTTTAAGTCTCTAACCCCTAAATCTGCAAACTTTTTATAACGGATTGTCATCTCGTTTACTCCCCAGTTAAGGGCTGATGCTGCTTTTTTAGGATCAGTAACAACAGGCAGTAGTAGGTGGGGAATCCCATTATAAACACTAAGCTCTACAACTTTTGGGTCTATCATTATAAATCTTACTTCAGAGGGTTTTGAATTATACAAAACACTCATAATAATCGTATTTATACAAACTGATTTACCAGAACCTGTGGCACCTGCAATTAGTAAATGTGGCATCTTGGCTATATCTGCTATAATATTTCTGCCACCAATATCTTTACCCACAGCAAATGCTAGCTTAGATTTATGATTAGTAAACTCCTTGCTTTCTACCATTTCCCTAAAAGAAACTATTGAATTTTCTTTGTTAGGTATTTCTATACCAACGGCTGCTTTACCTGGTATTGGTGCTTCAATTCTTATATCTGAAGCTGCTAAATTAAGTTTTATGTCATCTGCAAGAGATGTGATTTTACTAACCTTGACACCTTGCTCAGGTTGCAACTCATATCTAGTAACTGTTGGACCACAAGAAACATTATTAACTGTTACTCCAACTCCAAAACTTTCTAAGGTTTCTTGAAGTTTTAAAGCTGTTTCTTTTAAAACCTTATCTGGTACAACCTTTGTCTGTCTTACAGGTTTTGCTAACATATTAACTGATGGAAGTATATATTCTTTTTCTTCGATTATTGTTTGGTCTAGCCTAAGTTCCTCAATGTCTCCACTCTTTAATTTGTTATTCCTTGATTGGACATCCTTAGAAATCCTTCCTATAGCTTCATCAGATAATTCTTGATCTTCAGGTAATTTTTGCTCTTCCATGAGAAGGGCTAAATCTTGATCGTTAAGATTTTCTTGCATTTTAAGTTCTTCTTGCCCTTTAAGACCTTCGTACTCATTACTATGGGTCTTATCAAGTCCTTTTGATAATGTTTGGCTAGCTTGTTCCACAATATCATCTTCATATGACTGTGATCTATGTATTGGAATATCTATATCTTTAGTATCCGAGTTGTCAAAACCGTTTATCTCTTCCATAGAAAACACTTGTTGACCTTGCTTTTCTAATGGTTTCCCATCCTTTGTACTTGAATCTAGTTTTAAATCTTCTTGTTTTTTCTTGGATGTAAGATTCAAAAACTTATCTTTTAACAAAAATGTCCTTGGTTTAGAATCATTCCCTAGGGCTGAATTTTGTGATTGGGTTTTTGTATTATTTCTTCCACTTCTAGCACTTGATTCTTTACTTGCTTGTAGCCTGGACTGTTTTTGATCTTCTCTAAATTCACTAATAGAATTTCTACTCTTTTTACCCAAATATACAAACAATGTTTTTCCTGTTAAAAACAATAGGCATATAAGTATAATTCCAATTATAATGACATAACCACCCACTGTTCCAAACAAAGGATGAATCAAGTTAACAATTGCACCACCAATAACCCCTCCTCCACTTTTGTTAATGGATGAAGTCTTATAATAACTAACTATAGTTGGGGCTGTTTGATTAGATGAGATGAGTTGTATCAATGATGCCATCATTACAATTAATATAACAAAACTCAAAGTCTTCATATATACGACCTTGTTCCCTTTATTAGCAATAAGAAATACAATCACCCAAAACAAGATAATGGGCATTAGATATCCTAAAAACCCTATTAAACCAAATGTTATTTCATTAATAGCTTTTCCTACTTTTCCACTCAAATTAAAATTACTTAATATAAGCAAAATAGAAAGTACAAAGGTTACTATTAAGATTATTTCATCTTTTATTAAAGACTTTTGAGCATTCTTTTGTTTTTGGGTTTTTGATGTATATGAACGTTTTTTCTTACTATTACTTTTATTATTTTTTGGAGTTCTTGCTGCCATGTTATGCTTCCTCTCAATACTTATCTATTATATAAAAATAAGCATAATAAATTGACTCTAAGTTGTTTATATTATTAACTTAGAACCAATTTAATTATACCTTTTATTCCAGTGGCTTTCAAGGAGAATAAAGGAATGAGAGCACACCATATCTCAGATTTTTGTATCAGTAATATCAATTTCTTGACCTGGCCAATAATTAGCATTTAGATAATCTGTCATATCTGTTGAATTTATTTGATTAACCACATACCTGTCTCCATCTCTTCTAGCCGTTATTTTACCATGAACAATAGGAATATCCCTAAACTCTAATTCCTCTTTTGGCATTAAACCCTGGACTTTATACTCATCAAGAATACTTTTTGCCCTATTACTATATATTCTTTCTAAAGGAACAACTGTGTAAAGCATTATTTATTACCTCCTTTTGTAATATGCCGGAAATGGTCTTAACAAGTAAAAACGGGTTCCGTTGCCAAGAACGCAAAAGTCACCCTTATTTTGCTTGTTCAGCCCATTTCCTACCGTAGATATAATTTTTCTTAATTATCTATATTTTGTTGTTTAATTATCATAAAAATTTTGCTTGGAAGCTTTTTGGTCTTGAATCATATCGTAGAGTTTATTTAAGGCTTCCTTTATTCCACCAACTTGATCAATTATTCCTTTTTCTACTGCTTCTTGTCCTACTAGAATTGAGCCTACGTCCTTGGCAAGTTGGGCGGTGTTAAGCATTAGGCTTTTTAAGTTAGGCTTTTCTATTTTGGAATGTCCTACTATAAAGTTAAGGATTCTCTCTTGTATTCTTTCAAAGTATTCATAAGTTTGAGCAACCCCAATAACTGTTCCATTCATTCTTACTGGATGAATAATCATTGTGGCGGAAGGTACTATATAACTATAGTTTGTCGACACCGCGAGGGGCACCCCTATTGAATGACTTCCACCTAGGACTAGAGAACAAGTTGGTTTGCTAAGTGATGCAATCATCTCACTAATAGCTAGTCCTGCTTCTACATCTCCACCAACTGTGTTAAGAAGTATCAGTAAACCATCTATTTCTGGGCTATCTTCAATAGCTGCTAGTTGAGGTAAGACATGTTCATACTTGGTGGTCTTGTTATGTTGTGGCAAGCATTCATGGCCCTCAATTTCACCTATAATCGAAAGCAAATGTATCTTAGACTGCCTTTTATCATTTACCAAAACAGTTTGTCCGTATTCCCGAATCCTACTATCATCCATTTCAACTTTTTCTTTATCTTTTTTTTCTTCTTCTACCTTATCTATTTCTCCATTGTCATTTTGAAGCTGATTTGAGTTGTTGTCTGGTTCATTATTATTTTTATTTTCTTGTTTCGAATCCAATTGATTGTTTTCCATATTTATGATCTTGCCTTTCTTTTATAAAGTGAAAAGTTTTTATTACATAAATATCTTTTTACTTTAAACTGTTTTATTTTTGTTGAAAATCTCAAAGATCTTACTCCACAAGTTTTTCAATTAAATATAAAATCAATATATAATAATATTCATAAGTATACTTCTAGGTTATTATATGGAAAAACACTTATATTATTTATAAATATATTATTTAAATATTTTGTTTAAATAATATATCGTTAATCTTATATGTTTTGATAAACAAAAAATACCTCCAAGTAGATTCTAATTTCAATTATTAGACTATCTAACTTGGAGGTATCACATAAGTTAATTACTTAACTTCATTTTATTTAATTCAATCTTTATTGGTGCTTTAAATTTAAACTAATTATTAATAAATCTTCTTAAAAGCATTATCTATGTCTGCAATAATGTCATCTATGTGTTCAAGGCCAATAGACATACGAATTAAATCTGGAGAAACTCCTGCCTCTTCAAGAAGTTCATCTGACAGTTGTCTATGGGTTGTACTTGCTGGATGTAATACACTAGTCCTTGCATCAGCTACGTGAACTACAATTGCAGCTAACTCCAAGCTATCCATAAACTTCATTGCCTTTTCTCTTCCACCTTTAACCCCAAAGGATACTACTCCTGCAGTTCCTTTTGGCATGTATTTATTGGCTAAATCATGATACTTATTACTTTTTAGCCCAGGGTAATTAATCCAAGTAACCGCTTCATTTGCTTCAAGATATTCTGCTACTTTTAAGGCATTACTACAATGGCGGTCCATTCTAAGATGTAGAGTTTCTAGACCTAAATTGAGCAAAAATGCATTATTAGCAGTTGGTGTAGAACCAAGGTCTCTCATTAATTGAACCCTTGCCTTTGTAATAAAAGCTGCCTCACCAAAGGTCTCAGTGTAAACTACTCCATGATAAGACTCATCAGGTTCAGTTAATCCTGGAAAATCACCATTGTTCCAATTAAATTTACCACTATCTATTATTACTCCTCCAAGAGCAACAGCATGGCCATCCATATACTTTGAGGTAGAATGAATCACTATATCTGCTCCAAAATCAATTGGCTTGCATAGATATGGAGTAGCAAAAGTATTATCAATTATTAAAGGAATATTATTGTTGTGGGCAAATCTTGCTAATTTTTCAATATCTGTAACAACCAAACTAGGGTTTGCCAATGTTTCTGAAAAAATCGCCTTTGTATTATCTTGTATAAATTCTTGCAAGTCTTCCTCTGGAAGGTCTGCATCTACAAAGGTTACATCAATACCTAATTTTTTCAAGGTAACTGCGAACAGATTAGTAGTTCCTCCATAAATCGCTGAGGATGATATAAAATGATCCCCTGAGTCACAAATATTTAAAATTGAAATTAATGTTGCTGCTTGTCCTGATGAAGTACAAAGTGCTCCTACGCCACCCTCCAGAACTGCAATTTTTTTCTCAACTGCATCCACTGTTGGATTGGCAAGTCTTGTGTAGAAGAAGCCTTCCGCTTGTAAGTCAAACAGCTTACCAACTGTGTCGCTAGAGTCATACTTATAAGTTGTACTTTGTGTAATTGGCAACACTCTAGGTTGCCCGTCTTTTGGCTTATAACCCTCTTGAATAAGTTGTGTCTCTATATGTTTCTTCATATTATTCTACATCTTTCATACTAAAGCTAACTCTACCTTGTCTATCTTTACCAAGACAAACAACTGTAACCTCTTCACCAAGAGAAATAACATCTTCAATTCTCTTAACATGTTCATTAGATATCTTGGAAATATGAACCATTCCTTCTTTGCCTGGAGCAAATTCTACAAATGCACCAAAGTCTCGAATGCTTACTACCTTTCCTGTATATTTCTCACCTTTTACAAAATCAGTTGTTATAATTTCAATTAGTTCTATAGCTTTATTGATTTCATCATGGTCATATCCTGATATTGATACAGCACCTTCTTCACTAATATCTATCTTTACTTCTGTTGCTTCAATGATAGCATTAATGTTTTTACCTTGTTTACCAATAACATCGCCTATTTTTTCAGGGTCTATTAGAACTTGAACAATCTTTGGAGAATAAGGTCCAACTTCTGCACGAGGCTGTGATATACAAGGGGTCATGCTTTCGTTAATTATAATTGTTCTTGCTTCTTTTGTTCTGTATATAGAATCTTTAACGATTTGTTCACTAAGTCCACGAATCTTCATGTCTAATTGAATTGCTGTAATTCCTGTATGAGTACCAGCTACTTTAAAGTCCATATCTCCATAAAAATCCTCTAAACCTTGAATATCTGTTAGTAAAACATAATCATCTAAACTATCACCAGTAACTAATCCCACTGAAATACCAGCTACATGTGCTTTAATTGGTACCCCAGCTGACATTAGGGATAAAGAAGATGCACAAATGCTTGCTTGGGAAGTAGAACCATTAGATTCTAATGCTTCTGAAACAGTTCTAATTGCATATGGGAAATCTTCTTCAGATGGCAATACAGGTAAAAGAGCCTTTTCTGCTAGAGCACCATGACCGATTTCTCTTCTTCCTGGTCCTCTTGATGGTCTTGTTTCACCAACTGAATATGATGGGAAATTGTAATGATGCATGTATCTCTTTTGAGTTTCATTTTCATCTAATCCATCTAATCTTTGAATTTCTGCTAAAGAAGCTAATGTCGTAATATTAAGAATTTGAGTTTGTCCTCTTTTAAACATACCTGAACCGTGAGTTCTTGGTAGTATGTCAACTTCTGACTCAAGTTTTCTTATTTCATCAATTCTTCTTCCATCTGGACGTTTGTGGTCTTTTAATATCATCTTACGAACAACTTCTTCCTGGTATTCTTCCATGGCTGCACCAATAAAATCAACCCAATCAGGATTCTCTTCTTCATAAACTTCTACAAATTTATCTTTAATTGCATTCATGTTTTGTTGTCTTACTTGCTTAATATCAGTAAATACAGCTACTTCCATCTCTTCTGGAGTAACTTTAGTTTTCATATCTTCTAATAGCTCACTAGGAACTGCAAAACTTTCATATTCATGCTTTTCCTTGCCTTCTGCAGCAATGATAGTTTCAATGAATTTGGTGATTTCTACATTCACTTCATGGGCTTTAGCTATAGCTTCTATCATTTGTTCTTCTGGCACTTCATTAGCACTTGCTTCTATCATAACTATTTTTTCTTTAGTAGAAGATACTACTAAATCTAAATCAGAAACTTCTCTCTCATCACTTGTAGGGTTAACAACAAACTTGCCATCTACTAGACCAATTTGAGTTGATGACATAGGTCCATAAAATGGAATATCTGATATAACTGTAGCAATAACTGATCCTATAGCTGCAGTTATAGAAGGACTAGCATCTTGATCAACACTAAGTACTAGATTGTCTAGTGTAACATCATTCCTGTAATCCCCTGGGAATAATGGTCTCATTGGTCTATCAATCATTCTTGAAGTTAGAACTGAATTCTCTGAAGCCCTTCCTTCTCTTTTTATAAATCCTCCTGGGATTTTACCTACTGAGTATAATTTTTCTTCAAATTCAACACTAAGTGGAAAGAAATTTATTCCATCTCTAGGTTTTTCTGAAGCTGTTGCAGTTGAAAGTACAACTGTGTCTCCATAATGCATTAATACGGCCCCATTAGCCTGGTCTGCCATTCTTCCTACGTCAACTGTAAGGGTTCTTCCGGCTAGTTCCATTGAATAACTTCTGTACATATTTTTCTCCTTTTTCTTGTTTTATTAGGAGATACCGAAACCACTGAAAAAATCACAATTGAAATTTATGAGCTTTTCAGAAGTCTCGGATAATATCTCCATAATTAATTTTATAGTGTTCTTTATACTATTTTATTTACTAGTAAAGTTAGATTAGTTTTACCTAATCCTTATTAGTATATCACTTATCATTATGAAATACTACAATTTAATACAAATTACAAAATCTTAAGATTTATTTTTTAAAATTTATAGCCTAAGCAAAATTTTATAACTTAATAAAATATAAGTGATTTAAATTAGCTTAAGATAAAGTTGGTTTTTATTAGATTA
>CAZUDG010000051.1:0-5460 GCA_964618775.1 uncultured Lachnospiraceae bacterium
ATATTCATTTATATCTTCAATAAGAATTTTAAAACCTCTTTTAATGTTATCAAACATTCCAAAACGATTTAAGTTCACCAGTACTAATCCCACGGGGATAGCAACAATTAATCCTATTATACCTGCCAACCTATAACCCATATACATAAATAGTAAGGTTAGGAATGGATTAAGCCCCACACTATCTCCCACCATCTTGGGTTGTAATATGTTTTTAATTAACTGGCACACTAAGTATATAATTATTATAAATATAGCTTCAAAATAATTACCTAAAATAAACTCTACTAAAGCCCAAGGCCAAAGTATAAATCCAGTTCCAAAGACTGGCAAGACATCTAATAATCCTGTTATTATTGCAATTAGTATAGAATAATTTGTTCCTAATATTTTAAATCCTATAAACATAATAATTATTAATATAAACATGATTTTGAACTGAGCTTTAAAATATCCGCCAACAGCATATTTGAAGTAATATATTACCATGTCACATTTTTCTAAAAAAGACTCTGAAGAGAAACTTCTTGCCTTTTTAATTATGACTTCACGGTCTTTAATAAAAAAATAAGCAGAAATAAATATAATTAAAGTCATTAATACATAGTCTATAAGGCTCCTTGCAATGCCAATGGTAGCTTCCGACACATCTCCACTTCTTATAAATGTGTTAAAACTCTCCCTAATATTTTGATAAAATTGATTAATAGACACTTGAATATCATTTGGTAAAGCTCCAAACACCCCTGTTAAGCTTTGTCCAACTGCATCAAGTCTATCATTAATTAACTTGGCAATAGTTGGTATGTCACTTATAAATGCACTTGCTTGATTTGAAACAAACCGAACAATTCCATATATGGCAAGGATTACAAGACCAATTACTAAAATTATAATAATGGCAGAAGAATGCTTCCTAACTATCTTAACTCTTTTCTCTAGGAATTTTACTAAAGGATTAGCAATTGAAGCAATAATCCATGCTATGATAAATGGTAAGAAAAACATTAACACTTCAGGTAGAGCAAAGATTATTAAGATAATTACTGCTGCATAGATAATCAAATTGACCAGTATCTTTAGATATATGTTTTCATTTTCTTTTTGCATAAGTCACTCCAGTCTGGAAATTAATATGTATTAACTGCTAGAATTATATTACTTTGGAATCATGTTACAAAAAGCTCTATTTTATATCTAATTTTATTATAATACTATTTTTTACTTAAATACAGACTTTGCTAAATATGTTAATAGAAAAAACATAGAAGCTATTATAACAATGGTAGGGCCAGTCGCAGTATCTATGAAATAAGAAAGTACAAGTCCTAAAAATCCTGAAAACACTGAGATTATAACTGAAAATAGATGGTATTCCCTTACATTAGATGCTATATTTCTACTAGCTGCTGCAGGCAATATTAATAAGGCATTAATTATTAATATACCAATCCATTTAATTGATAACATTACAGTTATGGCAATAAGGATAACAAATATATTATCTAAAAGCTTAGTATTTACATTCTTGCTTTTTGCCAGAGATTCATTAATGCTCATAGCATGCAATTTATTAAAATAAAAAACCCAAAACAGAGCTATAATTAAAAAGGCAATAAGCAAATATACAATTTCTTTAGTTGCAATACTTAAAATATCTCCTACCAAAAGACTAGAATAAGATGCAAAGTTACCTCCAGTTGAGAGTATTACCAGGCCGATAGCCATGCTAAAGGATGCAAATACAGATATGATAGTATCTGTAGATAATGTGTTTTTTCTCTTTATGGAATTTAGTAAGAGAGTGAATATAACGGCATACAATATCATGGATAAGTTAATATCACTAATACCAAATATTAGCCCTATTGCAACTCCTGTTAAGGCCGAATGGCCCAATGCATCAGAAAAGAAGGCCATCTTATTATTGACAATCATAGTTCCCAATATACCAAATAAAGGGGTTATTATAAGGATTGCCAGAAGGGCATTTTTCATAAAGTCATATTCAATCCAAGTAAATGGTAATAACTTTTCTAGTATTTCATAAATCATGTCCATATTAATACCGCACTTTCTTCTATTATGATATTTCCCCAAAAACCTCTGTAAATTCCTTACTTTGCAGCACTTCTTCTGGGCTTCCCTCTTTTATTATTGTTTGATCTAACAAGACAACATAATCTGCATATTTTTTAACAAATTCAAAATCATGAGTTATCATAATTAATGCAAGGTCAAAGTGTTTTTTTAGATAATTGATGTTTGAATAAAATAGTTCTATCCCATTCTTATCAATTCCAGATATAGGTTCATCTAAAAGCAATAAATTGGGAGTAGGATTTGTTGCTATAGATAACAATACTCTTTGAAGTTCTCCTCCTGACAGATCACTAACTGTCTTATCAATCAAATCTGCGGCATCAAATAATGCTAAGGATTCCTTTATTTGCTTATAAAGCCTTTTATCCTTATATAAAAATATAGGTTTATTACTAATATAAGATGCAAATAAATCATATACACTAGTGGGTGTGTTTTTTTCTAAATTAATATGTTGTGGCACATATCCAACTTTAAGGTCTAACATTTTGTTTTGTCTGGTATCTTGAAAAACTATCTTGCCTTTATATGGAACCTCCCCTAATATAGCCTTCATTAAAGTAGACTTTCCAGCACCGTTTCTACCTATAATTGTTGTGAGGTTCCCGCAGTGTATGTGAATGTTAATATCTTCTAGAATGTTTTTTTGTCCTAGTTTCACATTAATATCTTGCATTTTTATACAGTGAAACCCACAGTTGCTATTATTACCCAAGGGTCCATTGATATTATTGGTTAGACTATGTTTATTCATAAAAACTCCAATTCTTTTTAAAGGCATTTTCTAAAATCTCCAAATTCTTGGCCATACCTTTAATATAAGCTTCTTTATCATTATCTCCTGATACAATACTATCAATAATATAGACTCTCGCATCTGTTTCATCTGCTATTGTCTTGGCTATCGAAACACTATACTGAGCTTCACTTAGAAGTATTTTCACATCATAATCCTCTATCTTATTAATAATTTCACTTATCTGACCTGCACTTAAATATGTGTTCTCATCTACATTTACAATGTGTACCATATTTAACCCAAACTCATCTGCTACATATGCAAAAGAGTCATGAAATATTATAAGAGCAACATCCTTAAACTTTGTTAACTTGGACTTGTATTGACTTTGTAAATTTCTTATTTCCTTTATATATTTATTACTATTACTTTCATATATAGAACCGTTTGATGGGTCAAGATCAACTAAGCCTTCTTTAACATTTTTTATTTGCTTAATATAGTAATCCATATTGAGCCAGATATGGGCGTTGTATTCATGGCTGTGGTCATCGTCTTCATGTTCCTGAGCACCATGCTCATTATCTTCATGCTCATGACCATCATCTTCTTCCTGGTCTTCTTCATCATGATCATGACTGTCTGAGCTCTCTAAAAGAGCTATACCTTTTGATGAATCAATGATTGGTATATTAGGATAGAATTCTAAAACATTTTGTAAAAACCCTTCCATCCCTCCACCATTAATTACAAGAACTTCTGCATCTTCTAATTTCCTCATGTCTCCTGTTGTTACTTGATAGTCATGAAGGCAACCTGTTTGATAATCAGTTAAATTCACAACTTCTATATTATCCGTATCCCCAACTATATTCTTTGCTATCGTATATATTGGATAAAATGAAGTTACAACCTTAATATCATTACTTTTTTCATCCTTAGTTATTGCTGATATTATAAAGAAACTAGCTAAAGAAATAAAAACCATGCAAATTAATATAAATAATAATTTTTTTTTCATAATTATAGGAGTTGCAAAATCATAATTTAAGCCTTCAGTAACCCCTGTTTTCCGCCTTTCTTTCGTGTTTCTCTTCTATTAAAATATATATCTTTCGTATATCTATCATCTATTTATTATATATGGACCATGTCATATCTCTTTAATTATTTACATTTATTTCATTATAAACCACAAATATCAGTATTACAAATAAAAAAAAGCTATGTCCCTATATATTAAATACATAGCAGCTACATAGCCCTTTATATCTTATTATACTTATCTATAATTTTTTAATAATATCCTTTTTATATTTTAAAAAATCTTCTGTTAAAAGAAAGTCCTTACTTCTTGGCTTTGCTTTTAATATTTTTATCTCATCTGTAATTTTTCCAGGATTACCTTTCATAATATAGATTCTATCTGATAAAAATATTGCTTCATCTATATCATGGGTTATAAATATTGTGGATAGCTTAATTTCTTCCATAACATTTAGATACCATTCATGCATATTCCCTTTTGTTATTGTATCTAGGGCACTAAATGGCTCATCTAACAAGGCTACTTGATCTGAGAACAGGTATGTACGAAGTAGGGCTGCCCTTTGCCTCATGCCTCCTGATAATTGATTTGGATATTTATCTTGTGTACCTTCTAGTCCAAATTCCTTAAAATAAGGTTTTGCAATATTTCTTGCTTCTTTTTTGCTTAAGCCCTGTATTTCTATTGGAAGGGCTACATTATCTAAAATGGTTTTATAATGAAATAACAAATCTTTTTGGAGCATATAACTTACATTTCCTGCTTGTCCTGTTATATCTTTTCCATCTAACTTGATTGCTCCTATATCTGGCCTCAACAATCCTGATATAACCTGAAACAGTGTTGTTTTACCAACCCCGCTTATTCCAAGAAGGCATACAAGTTCACCTTGATTTAATTCCATATTAATATCTTCAATTATTTTAACGCCTTCATAACTCGCAGATATATTATTAACAGTGAGCTTTTGCATAGGAAAAGTCCTTTCCGGGAAATATAAGCTATTATTTAACAACTGTTTTATTTATAAAAAACATGCAACCTTATTCATTGATTAACATACTAAGGCCTTTGATATCCTAATTATAATATACTAAAGAGCTTATTCTGGCAAATACTCATTAGTAAATCCTACCCCTGACTCAATTGGAATTTCAATTATTCCAACCTCCAATAACCACTGGTAAAAAGCATCCCATCTGTCTATATCTATATATCCCCACTGGTCTACATCATCCTTATATTTATCTGCAAGCCATTCTTGACTGGGAATTAAAATATCTTTATTTAATTCTGGAACAGCTTCATATAAAATGTTAGCAGCTCCTTTAGGATCTTCTATTGCAAAATCATATCCTGACTTTACAGCTCTTAGGAAAGCTTTAACTATCTCTGGGTTTTCGTCCATAAAATCATTATTACCGATTATTACTGGACTATAATAATCCAGCTCTAGTCCATAATCTGCAAAGTTTAAGAAATTCGTATCTAGACCAGCTACCTCAGTTGCAATACCGTCCCAAGCATAATATACCCAAACAGAATCAATATTAGTTTGCAGCGCAGTAAC
>CAZUDG010000051.1:5560-15203 GCA_964618775.1 uncultured Lachnospiraceae bacterium
GATAAGGCAAATGTCATATAATCTTGAAAACTGATTCCAAATTCAGCCCCTCCACTAGCAACCAACGTTTCTGCACCATTTTCTGGTGGTTGTAAAATTTCTACTTTAAGACCTTCATCTTCAAAAAACCCATTACTTTGTGCAACATACAAGCCAGTATGATTTGTATTAGGCGTCCAATCAAGAACGACACTAATTTCAGTAGCTTCCTCTGTATCAGATTCTATTCCTTTTGTTTCATTATCATTACCATTACTGCAAGCAGTAAAAGTAAACAATGTGGTTATCATTAATAACAAAAATATAAGACTTCTTTTTTTCATAGTTAATATACCTTTCATATTCTAAATTTTAAGATAATTGCAAAACCACATACTTATCAATAGGAACCTAGTTTCGCTCCCATTAAAATACATTTGGCAATTATCTAGATTAATTGATTTTGTCACTTGTTTTATTCCATGGCATCATGGATTTTTGTAACAGTGTCACTAAGAACATTAGGATTAAGCTTATAATTGATATCAAAAATATAACCGCAAACATTTTGTCAAAAGAAAATGATTTTCTAACCCTTGTCATATACACACCTAGTCCTTCAAATCCGCCTAACCATTCTGAAATCACTGCTCCCACTACTGAGTAAGATACAGATATTCTAAGTGCTCCAAAAAAAGAACTTAGGGCACTTGGTAATTTAATATGAATAAACCTTTGTAGTCTATTAGCTCCCATAGCCTTCATAAGGTTCATTGCATCAGGATCTGCAGAGGCAAAACCATTTAAAAGCCCAATCGTTATTGGAAAAAACGTAGTAATTACAACTAAAACAATTTTAGGCAGTATTCCATATCCCATCCATAGTACAAGCAAAGGAGCAATTGCTACCGTAGGAACTGTTTGAGTAATTACCAAAATTGGATACAAGGCTTTATGGATTATCTCAAACTGATCCATAATAACAGCAAATATAAAGCCTAATATTACTCCTATTAATAGACCAAGCATAGCTTCTATTATTGTTGCCCTCCCATGTTGCATAAGTAAGGCAAAGTCTTCAACAAATGCTCCTAATACATCAGTAGGAGAAGGTAACATAAATCTTGGTACTAAGCCAGAGTATGATAAAAAACTCCAAGCAATTATTAAAACCATTATAGCTATTATGGGTGCTATTTTATTCGTAATGCTTTGTGATTTTTTCATCTATTGTTAGTACACCACCTTCAGGTTCAAACCCTATCTTAACATATGATAAAACTCCTGGACAGCCAGCCTTTATAGCTATATATTGGCAATTCTTCACCACTTCCATTAGCTCTTCATATTCCCCTTCAATTGAAGTTTCACTAGGCCCAACATAATAAGTTAAACCCGTACTTTTAATATAATTAATTACCTCATCAACAATTCTCACAAGCTCTTCCTTACTTTCACAGCTCTGAGGCAAAACTTGAATCGCTACATTTGCATTCATTCTTCCCATCTCCTCCACTTATTTATATTAGATAAATAAAAAACCTCTCCAATCCGGAGAGGTGTACATTGCACATAATATAAAATGCTTGCCTTATACATCCCTACGCCGGCATTATCCGGATCAGGTTTGAAGTAACTATTACTTCAAGGGTTCGAAACACTAAATTTCATCTCAGCCTGAAAATCAAGCACCCCTAGATTTTATTTATAGACTAAAGTCTATCACAGTTATATAATTCTGTCAATTATAGCCTCTAGGATTCTGCTTCTGCCATCTCCATGAGTCTTCACACATTTCATCAATGCCTCTTTTAGCTGTCCATCCAAGGTCTTCTTCTGCTAGGCTTGGGTTAGCATAGCAAGTAGCAATATCACCAGGACGGCGGTCCTTTATTTCATAAGGAATCTCTTCACCTACTACTTTAGAAAATGCATTCACTACATCAAGAACGCTATAGCCAGTTCCAGTTCCTAAGTTGTATGTAAATACACCAGAAGATGATTCAAGTTTGTTAATGGCTTTAACATGACCTATTGCAAGATCTACTACATGAATATAATCACGAACACCTGTACCATCAGGGGTATTATAATCATTGCCAAAAATACTTAGCTTATCCAATTTGCCAATGGCAACTTGTGTAATGTATGGAACCAAATTATTAGGAATTCCCGCTGGATCCTCTCCAATTGCCCCAGTTTTATGTGCTCCAATAGGATTAAAGTACCTAAGTAGGGCTATTCTCCATTCATTATCAGATACATATAAATCTCTAAAAATTTCTTCTATCATTAATTTTGTTCGTCCGTAAGGATTAGTTGCAGATAGTGGAAAATCTTCACTAATAGGAACTGTTTTTGGAGTACCATAAACAGTAGCAGATGAACTAAATACAATACTTTTAACATTGAATAGCTTCATAACTTCACATAATATTAGGGTACCAGTTATATTATTATGATAATACTCTAACGGTTTTTCAACGGATTCACCCACTGCCTTATAACCTGCAAAATGTATTACGGACTCTATATCCTCTAGCTCAAATATATTAATCAGTGCATCCCTATCTAATATATCCGCTTCGTAAAAGGTTAAAGTCTTACCTGTTATTTCCCTAACTCTCTCTAGGGAATTCTCACTTGAATTTGACAAGTTGTCAACAACAACTACATCATAACCTGCCTCAAGCAATTCTATACACGTATGACTCCCTATATACCCAGCACCACCTGTTACTAAGATTGACATGTTCTCTCCTTCATTATATATATATTAATCCTGCATAGCCACATGGCTATCATAAGAATCTGAATTATTACCTTTAGTTTTACTTCCTATATTCAAAGAATTGTCTTGCTTTTCTCCTTGCTTTTCTGGATGATAAGTTGGTACAACTTCTTGAACAAATTCCCTAACATCAACGGTTTCATCGTGGCACAGTTCTTGAAGTTCATATAATTCACTTAGGAATTGATTCTCATCAAAATCTATAGGTTTACCTATATGAATCAACTTATTATCTGTATCTTGCATTCCTTCTTCATCCATAAGTAGTTCTTCATAGAGTTTTTCCCCTGGGCGAAGTCCAGTAAACTCAATTTTAATATCTTCCCCTGGTTTTAGTCCTGAAAGCCTTATTAAATTAGTGGCTAAATCGACTATTTTAACAGGTTCCCCCATCTCCAAAACAAATATCTCTCCACCCTTGGCATATGCTCCTGCTTGTAATACCAATGATACTGCCTCTGGGATGGTCATAAAATATCTAATAATATCCGGGTGAGTAACTGTTACAGGCCCACCTTCTTCTATTTGTTTTTTAAATAAGGGTATTACACTACCATTAGAACCAAGTACATTGCCAAAACGAACTGCCACAAATTCAGTATTAGACCTATTGTTATAGGTTTGCACAATCATTTCACAGATTCGCTTAGAAGCTCCCATAATGTTAGTTGGATTTACTGCTTTATCAGTTGAAATAAGCACAAATTTATCCACCTTATACTTATCAGCTGCCTTAACTGTATTCCAGGTTCCAAGCACATTGTTCTTAATAGCTTCATTGGGGCTTGTTTCCATTAATGGTACATGCTTATGCGCTGCTGCATGATACACAATATTAGGCTTATATGTTTCAAAAATTGAATCTATTCTCACTTCATTACGTACTGATGCAATCAGTACCTTTAAATTCAATTCTGGATACTTATTAAGCAATTCTTGTTGAATGCCATAGGCGTTGTTTTCATATATATCTAAAATAATTAATTGTTTTGGATTATGGGAGATAATTTGTCTGCATAACTCGCTTCCAATAGAGCCACCCCCACCAGTAATAAGCACTACCTGGTTCTCAACGTAATCCATTATTGAACACAAATCTACTAAAATCGAATCCCTTCCAAGAAGATCTTCTATTTCAACATCTCGCAATTGATTAACATTAACTTCTCCAGTCATAAACTGGTAAATACCTGGCAAAATCTTAATTTCACAATCTGTCTCTTTACACATTGCTACTATCTCACTTATAACCTTACGGTTAGCAGATGGCATAGCTATAATAATCTCATCAATATTATAAGTCTCTACAGCAGTCTTAATATCGTGCCTGGTACCAACAACCTTAATTCCTTGTATATATCTTTTTTGTTTGTCAGGGGAGTCATCAATAACACATTTGATACACTTATCCTTAACATTAACGTGAGAATTAATCTCCTTAATCAGAAGATTAGCAGCTTCCCCACCTCCAATAATCATAACATTGGATACATCCTGCATTAATTTATTCTGGCACATAATCTTATTAAGAAAACGATATGCAAAACGGGATATCATAGTTAAAATGAATAACATTCCACCATATAGGAAAATATAAGATCTAAAAATAGGAACATCAAGTATCTCCATTCCAATAAACTTAGTTAATGTGGATATAATACAGGCCATAAATAAGTTTTGCATCTCAGTAACACCAGCAAAACTCCACAAACTATGATATAATCTGAACATATAAAATATGCCTATTGTTATAATTAAGTTAATAGGCATGTATTTTAAGACTGATTCAAGATAAATTTTGCTAAGATTACCTATTTCAAAATCAAAACGAAATAATAAAGCCAGAGCAGACGCAGTTAAAATTATAGCTATATCACATATTAATAAGAAAAACCTGTGATAAAACAACTTTTTGTCTACGATTCTTTTTAACATATTAATTCCTCTTATCTTACATTAGTAGAAGGCATCTTCATAATTAAGAATGTTTCTACCATATATAGTACACACTTTTAGCTACCCTTGTCTTTGTTTATATTCTATCTAATTACAATTTTAACCATATACATATTCTTATTAATTTTATCATCAATTAATTATAAATACAAGTATATTTAGAATTCCTTAATGTTATTTACATATTGTCCCAGTAGCTTATTGTTTCTATCTACCCATAATATATTTAACTTTTTAAGGCTTAATGATTCCTGAAAACTAAGAGTTTGCTAAATATATAATTTAACACCAAGACCACAAACTGAATTAAAATCTTGCCTAATAGATCATGAATCTGGATTATTTCCACAAAAATATAAACACCTGCTACTTCAATGAACATAGTTGTAATTCTGGCACTGATAAATTTAACAAACTCACTAAATCTTTCTGAGGGGGTGTTTGATTTAGACCTAAATACAAACCTTGAATTAACATAGTATGCAAATATTATTGCTAGTATAATTGAAATAATATTAGCAATATTAAAATCCATAAAGTTTCTTAGTATACCATAGCTTATGAGGTTGACTAAAGTCGTTAAAGCTCCAAAGAATACATATCGGATTATATTATTATTGTAGAGTTTGTTTATTAGGTTTTTAATGTCATTAATCATATTATCTTCTTATCTTCCATATTGTTATAAATTAGAAAACGGTTCTATAATAAATTTATCAACATATTCGTCATATTTATTATAGAACCCTTATCTTATTAAGATTAACTTTTCTACTATTATTCTTTTTTTATTATTCCTGTGTTAATGTTGTTCCATCCATAGTAGCATAAATTTTTTCTTTTGCTTCTTGAACACTTTCTTCATTTGGTATAAGAACAGATGACTTTTGTGATTGTGAAAATGTGTGTCGAGATTCACTATGCCCTACAACGTTACTGCTGACAATATTCCAGGATGGATTCTTATCTATTTGCATTTTAATTAAGTTTGAAATCTTATCATTATGCATATTAGTCTCAAAACTTCCTTCAATACTATCCATTACACTTCCGTAATTAGTAATGATCGCAGGAGAAACAGCTTTGTTAATTATACCCTTTATAACTTCCATCTGATTTCTACCACGTTGCATATCTCCGCCTGCTGCATTAAATGCGTAACGTTCCCTTGAGAATACCAATGCCTTCTCACCGTCCATATCATTATAACCTTGCTGGAAACTATATCCGCCAGAACTAAATGAATATTCAGAGTATGCTGAAATACCTCCAAGGGCATCTACCAAACTAATTAATGTAGTAAAGTTCACTCTTGCATAATAGTCTATATCTATATTATATAAATCTTCTAATGCTCCTACTGATACATCAACACCATATATACCTGCATGGGTTAATTTGTCTCTTACTCCACCGGAATTTGGTAAAGGAACAAAGTAATCTCTAGGTGTTGTCGTTAATAACACTTGATGGGTAGTTGGGTTAATAGTTGCAATTATATTAACATCACTACGGCTTGTCGTTGAAATCGAACCTGACGTATCTATACCACTAATCAATACATGGAATGGTTCATTTGTTACATCTATACCATTAGCTTCAGGTGTAGGAATTGCAGACTCTACTTCAAATTGATCTAAAACACGAGTTCTGTCATCAAAATCCGCAAAATCATCATGGATTAATTCTCTAAAAGCCTCATTGAAAATAATTACTTGGGACTCACCTGCATAAAGCCCTGTTACAAGACTATCGTATCCTGAATAGGCTTTTATATCTAGGTTTGAATCCAGTAAATCACTTATTTTTTCAACTACTTCATCTGATTTTTCTCTGTCAATAATTTCATTGATTCCATAAGTATAGTTTTCTGTATCTTTAATACTTTGTGCAGGATCATCTTTTAACACAATTATCGACATCTCATCAGTTTTACTTCCTGCGCCTGAGATGTTAGATAGCATAGAGTTTGTCTTAATTAAGTAGTAACTTCCCATAATTAAGATTATACTAATAATCACCGATAATATTTTACCAAACAGCTTATATCTCCTAGTAAACTGAGACAAGAAAGCATATGCCACAAAAAACACCAAAATAAGTATAACTGCCATCAAATACTTAGATGGTAGGACATTTAACATAATCAATAAACCCAAAAAAACAAAAGTAAGAACTAGTTGAATGTCAGCTATGATTATTCCTATTTTACGACTTCGAGTTCTCTTTGCTTTTGCTTGGCTTTGTGGTGCGTTTCTTCTATTATTGTTTCTTCTATTATCGTTTCTTCTTGAATTTGACATTATAATTGCCTCGTATTTCTTTATTATGTAAACCTATTTGTAATAATACCAAAACTTAGTCTAAAAGTCTAGCGGTTACACCTTTTAATTACAATTTAATAGAATTTTAAGATATTGTTTAGTCTTTACTACTTCTACAATAATTATTTATATTTTGTTTTTTTAATATATCTTTTATTCTTTATATGTTGATGAATCTATTTTATTAAACTATAATAGATATTGTTGTTTTTAATAAAATAGCAGCTTTAATAATTATATTTTTAAATGTTGTTTGCTATAATATTAATTATGTTAATATTATTTTTTTGTCTTAATATAGTGTAGATTGCGATATTTCATAAACAAAAAGATACATACAAGTCATAAAAGGAGAAAAATGAATGAACAAAGTAATTATTACAAGTGATAGCACTAGTGATTTGACATCACAAATAATAGATGAATTAGATATTAGAATCACACCCTTATATGTCAATATTGGTGACGATTCCTTTAAAGATGGAATTGAAATATCTCAAGATGAAATATTTAAAAGCTATGAAGAAAATGGGGTTTTAGCTAAGACCTCTGCAATTCCAATATATGATTTTCAGACTTTTTTTAAAAACTTACTAGATGATGGATATGAAGTTATACACTTTTCTATTAGCTCTCTTTTTTCCTCATCCTATCAAAATGCTATAAATGCCTCTAATTTACTTGAAACTGATAAAATCAGTATTATTGACTCAATGAATTTATCAACAGGTATTGGACTCCAAGTTATGTATGCATCTGAAATGGCAAAAGAAGGTTTAAGCAGACATGAAATAGTTGATAAAATTGAATCAATAATTCCAAAGATTAATGCTTCTTTTGTTATTGATAATTTAACTTATTTATGGAAAGGTGGACGCTGCTCAGGTTTATCTGCCCTAGGAGCTAACTTAATACAAATAAAACCTTCCATAGAAGTAATTGATGGAACTATGAAGGTGGGTAAGAAGTACCGTGGCAGTTTAGAAAGATGCCTTAAATCATATATAGATGACCGGTTAAAAAACATAGATACCATTGACTCAAAGAGAGTTTTTATGACACATACAATCCAAGATGAAGATATTGTGAACAAGCTTAAACAATATCTTGAAAGTAAAAATTGTTTCGAAGAAATTATCATTTCAAGTGCTGGCTGCACCATATCTTGCCACTGCGGACCAGGCACATTTGGTATTTTTTACATAAATAATTAATTAAAAAGCAATTATTACATGATTACATATTCATCTATTACATTTCCATATAAGTTTTTTAAATAAAACCTTCCGTTATCCAATAATATATAACCATTAGTTGAGTCTTCTTTTGGAATAGAAATTGAACCTGGGTTCATGTATATGAAATTATCATATTCTTTGCATTTAGCAACATGGGTATGACCATTAAGTAATATATCTCCCTGTTTCAGTAATGGAGGGTTTTCTTCATTGTATTTATGACCATGGGTGGCAAATATCATTTGCCCTTCAATATATAAAATGCAATATTCTGCTAATACTGGAAACTCAAGCACTTGTTGATCTACTTCTGCTTCACAGTTTCCTCTTACACAAATCAAATACTCTTTTATTTCGTTAAGCATTCCTATTACTTCTTTTGGTTTATAATCTTTAGGTAAATCATTTCTTGGGCCATGATATAGCAAGTCCCCTAACAAAAGTAGTTTATCTGCTTGTTCTTTTCTAAATTGAAGAATCATTTTCTCACAATAATATGAGGAACCATGTATATCTGACGCAATCATAAGTTTCATTATATTATCACCTTTTTATCTTTCTTGTTTGTCTTTTCTTTAATTTTCTTGTTTATCCCTATCATTTATAAATCACAAAATCTTCTTTCTATCAACATCATCCCTATTTGTTTTATTAGTTTGAATTTTATACTCAATTGGAAGTATTATCTTCATTGGTGCGAATTTTGAAGCAAGACGAAGTAACTTTATATGGCCACCAGGAATTACAAGAGGTTTCTTTCTAAACAATCCTGAAAGAGATTCTCTAGCACATCGCTTAGCAGATATTGACTTTAGATCAAAATCAGTATTAGCAACTTTATTAAACTCCGTATTTACTGGACCTGGGCACACGGTAGTTAAATGGATTTTGTTTTTATGTCTTTTTAGTTCATAGGATATAGCAAGTCCTAAATTTAATACATAAGACTTAGTAGCTCCATATGTTGACATCATAGGGTCTGGTTGGAAGGCTGATATACTAGAAAGGTTTAGAATATATCCTTGTCTTAATTCTTGTATAAATAATTTTGTAAATATATGAGTTGCTAGAATATTTGTCTTTATCATGTCAATTTCTTCTTGTAGTGAAATATCTTCAAATCTCCCTAGTTTGCCAAAACCTGCACTATTAACCCATACTTCAATTGGATAATGTTTTATATCCTCAAATAATTTAATACAATTTTCTTCATTAGATAAATCTGCTTCTATGGGAACAACTTGAATAGAATATCTTTCTTCAAAAACCTTCTGCATTTTATCTAGTCTGTTTTTTCTTCTTGCTACAATTATTAAATCATATCCTCTTTTTGCAAGAAGCTTGGATATTTCAAA
>CAZUDG010000052.1:0-15192 GCA_964618775.1 uncultured Lachnospiraceae bacterium
TTCTGTAGCAGCTTCTACTTCTTCGAACTCTGACTTATCAGCATTGCATACAGGACAGACATTAGGAGGCTCATGGCCTTCGTGGATATAGCCACACACTTTACAACGCCATCTTTTTAGTGGACCCTCCTTCTTGCTAGCAGTATCCACACTGTCAACAGGCACAAACCTATCTGCAGGTGCACTACACACAGGACACCTATCTGGAGGGTTATCTCCATCGTGTATATAACCACATACTTCACATTTCCACTGTTTCATAGACTCTCCTTTCGTAAAAACCAACGTGCATTTAAAGATATTATATCCAATTATTCAGGTTATAACAATTTGGTAAAGTTAACCTGTTAAATATTAGTATAACATAATAAAATGAAAGTTATTAGTTGCTGAGTTTATAAAAGTGATAATTAGTGATTAAAAAGATAGCTATATTAATATTCAAGCTGTTCATTTTTTGCTCAACTATGTTATAATGTACATAATAAAAACAATGTTAACTTAACAATTCTTGGGGAATGGAGTGAATTTATGAACAAAGTAATTACTATTAGTAGATTAAATGGAAGTGGCGGAAGAGAAATAGGAAAAATGATTGCAGACCAATTAGATATTCCATTCTATGATTATGAATTAATTGAAACAGCAGCCAATGAAAGTGGATTTGCTAAAGAAGTTTTTGAGAACGCAGAAAGTAAAGCAACTAACAGTTTTTTATATTCAATTGCAATGGGAATGAATGTATATGGTAACCAAGAGCTAGGATATAATACTCTTTCCTTAGATGATAGAATTTATATTGCTCAATCTGAAGTGATTCGCAACTTTGCCAAGGAAGGTCCTTGTGTAATTGTAGGAAGATGTGCAGATTTTGTACTTAGAGATATGCCAAACTTGGTTTCTGTATTTATATGGGCGGATATTGACTTTAGGATAAAAAGGGCTATGGAACGTAAGGAACTAGATGAAGATAATGCTCTGGCACAAATGAAAAAGATAGATAAACAAAGAAAAAATTATTACAACTATCATGCTAATAACAAATGGGGTGAGTCTGCAAACTATGACTTGTCAATCAGAAGTGACACTATTGGACTTGAAAGCTGTGCTAATGTTATTAAGGCATATATTGAATCTGAAGACAAATAGATTATAGTGTAGTAAGCAATTAAGATAATGGTATCAATAATATTAATATTGATATTTATATACTAATAGACAAATCGATATTTATTTAAGGAGTTAGTTATGGAATGTAAAGTTTGTGGAAGACATACACAAAACGAAGATGCGAATTTTTGCGAAAATTGTGGTAATTCTTTTAGGGATAATTACCAAGACAATGATTATCAAATGAATAATGCTAACAATCAACAAACTAGCTATCAAGGGGGCACTTATTATAGTGATAAAACTCAAGCTGTTGATAAAGAGGATGAAACCGTTAGTTTTAAGGATTGGTTACTTACCTTAGCACTACCTGTTTTATTGCTCTTTATTCCTATACCTTTTCTTGGCCCTATAGCATATATTGTTATCTTATTTGTTTGGGCATTTTCCAGTAATACCAAAACAAGTAAGAAAAACTGGGCTAGGGCAAACCTAATAGTATCAGGAGTATTATTTATTTTATTTATTCTTTTTACAGTTTTTATTTTTTCAGCTATGATGAATGGATCTTTTCCCATTAAAGGTTTAGAAGGATTTGAAAACTTTAAAGATTTTGGTGGAATGGATCAATTTTATTAATTAACTAAACATAAAAGAAAGTAGGCACAAACAATATGAGTAAGATCAGAACAAGATTTGCACCAAGCCCTACGGGAAGCATGCACGTAGGGAATCTTAGAACAGCGCTATATGAATATCTAATAGCAAAGCATGAAGATGGAGAATTTGTTCTTAGAATAGAGGATACCGATAGGGAACGATTAGTGGAAGGTGCTGTTGATACAATATATAACACACTAAAGCAAACAGGTCTAAAACATGATGAAGGACCTGATATAGGTGGAGATTATGGTCCATATGTTCAAAGTGAAAGACAAAAAGAAGGAATCTATTTAGAATATGCAGAACAACTAATCGATAAGGGCCAAGCGTACTATTGCTTTTGTGACGAAGAAAGGCTTAGTTCCTTAAAGACAACAGTATCTAGTGATGGTCAGGAGTTTTCTAAGTATGACAAACATTGTCTTCATTTATCCAAGGAATTAATTGAAGAGAACCTAAGTAATAAGACTCCCCATGTTATAAGACAGAACACCCCAGAAGAAGGAACGACTTCATTTAGGGATGTTGTATATGGAGAAATTACTGTTGAGAATGCTGAACTAGATGATATGATTTTAATGAAATCAGATGGATTTCCAACATATAATTTTGCTAATGTAGTGGATGACCATTTAATGAAAATTACCCATGTTGTTAGAGGTAATGAATATTTATCCTCTACACCTAAGTACACAAGACTTTATCAAGCATTTGGCTTTGAAGAGCCAGTATATATACACTGTCCTTTGATTACTAATGAAGAGCATAAAAAGCTTTCAAAACGTAGTGGTCATTCATCATTTGAAGATTTGATAGAACAAGGTTTTTTATCAGAAGCTATTGTTAATTTCATAGCCTTACTAGGATGGTCTTCCCCATCTAACAGAGAAATTCTTTCATTAGAAGAATTGATTGAAGAGTTTGATTACAATCATATCAATAAATCACCTGCGGTATTTGATATGACAAAATTAAAATGGATGAATGGTGAATATATTAAGGAATTAGAAGATGAACCTTACTATGAATATGCGATGCCTTATATAAAAGAAGCTATTAGCATTGACATTGATTTATATAAGATTGCAGACCTTGTAAAAAGTAGAATTGAAATCTTCCCAGATATTACAGATATGATAGATTTTTTTGAAGAAGTAGCAGACTATTCAGTAGATTTATATACTAATAAGAAAAGCAAGACAAATCCTGAAAACTCCCTTGAAATCTTGCAGGAACAACTTGTTAGGCTAGAAGAACTAGAAGATTATTCAAAGCCAAGTATACAAAACTGCATAAATCAGTATATAGAAGATAAAGAAATGAATAAAAGAAAGGGATTATGGCCAATTAGAATTGCGGTTTCAGGTAAACAAGTAACTCCAGGTGGTGCTTTTGAAATTATAGAAATTCTAGGTAAAGATGAATCTATTAGAAGAATAAAAGCGGCCATAGATAAACTAAGTAATAATTGATGAATTTAAATAAATCTCAAATAGAAGCAATAAAGCACTATAAGGGGCCCATGCTAGTATTAGCAGGGCCTGGATCTGGTAAAACTCTAGTTATAACAAAAAGAACGCAGAATTTAATAGAGGAATATGGAGTTAGTCCTGATAATATTCTAGTTATAACATTTACAAAAGCTGCGGCCAGTGAAATGAAGGATAGATTTCACAAGTTAACTAAGGGAGCAGGTAAAGGTGTTAACTTTGGTACATTTCATGCAATTTTCTTTACAATTCTAAAGTATGCTTATAATTTCAACGGCTCTAATATCATAAAAGAATCCCAAAGATACGGATTATTTAAAGCAATAATTCAAGAGATTGGGTTAGATGTTGATGATGAAAAAGATGTTATATCTAATATGATGTCTGAAATTAGTGTGGTTAAAGGTGAAAGAATGGACCTTAACCATTACCATTCAATTAACTTTTCAGATGAAGATTTTAAAAAGATTTATGGACTTTATGAAGAAGGTTTGCAAAGGTCTAACTTAATAGATTTTGATGATATGTTATTAATGTGTCACGAATTACTTAGTAAAAGACCTGACATTCTTGCTTTATGGCAGAAGAGATTCAAGTATATTTTAATTGATGAGTTTCAAGATATTAATCAGGTCCAATATGATATTATTAAAATGCTTGCTCTTCCTGAAAACAACCTGTTTATTGTAGGGGATGATGACCAATCAATATACAGATTTAGAGGAGCAAAACCTGAAATTATGCTTAATTTTAAGAGTGATTTTTCTAATCCAAGTATTGTTAAATTAGATATAAACTATCGTTCAACAAAAAATATTGTAGCGGCAGCAGCCAAGGTAATAAAAAACAATGTAAATAGGTTTCCTAAGAATATTCGTACCAAGAATAAGGATGGTAAACTTCCAGAAATAATAACATTCCCCGAGTTAAAAGATGAAAATGAAGAAGTTATAAAAAAGCTCTTAGAGTATTATAAGTCGGGAATACCTTATTCTGACATGGCAATACTTTTTAGAACTAATACACAACCTAGAAGTTTGGCTGCAAAGTTAATGGAATACAATATACCTTTCCAGATGAAAGATAGTCTTCCTGATATATATGAACATTGGATATCAAAGAATATCATATCATATATATTATTGGCTAGAGGAAACAGAGAAAGAGCGCATTTTCTACAAATTTCTAATAGGCCTAACCGTTACATTAGTAGAAAGGTTTTTAATAAAGCTAAAGTGGATTTTAATGAGTTAAAAGAGACTTATAAAGATAAGGATTGGATGATTGATAGGATTAATAGATTAGAATATGATTTAAATTTTATGAATAATATGTCACCTTTTGCTGCTATTAATTATATAAGAAAAGGTATAGGGTATGATGATTACTTAAAAGAATATTCAAAAGAGAGAAAGATTAATGAAGAAGAATTGTTTGGAATCTTAGATGAACTTCATGAAGGAAGTAGACAGTATAAGACCTATGAAGATTGGTTTTTACATATTAAAGACTATAAAGAAGATTTAATAATACAATCACAAAAGCAAAAAGATAGAAGTAGAGATAGTCTGACTATGGCAACTATGCATTCTTCTAAAGGATTAGAATATAAGGTGGTATTTATAGTTGATGCCAATGAAGGAATTATACCCCACCATAAAGCTATACTAGACGAGGATTTAGAAGAAGAGAGAAGGCTTTTTTATGTAGCTATGACAAGAGCTAAAGAACATTTGCACATTTATAGTGTTGAAAAAAGATATAATAAAGAACTTGATTGTTCGAGATTTGTTGGAGAGGTTGTTTTAGACCTAGATACGCTAACCCCAGGTATAATAATTGCCCATAAAGTATATGGAGAGGGTAAGATTGTTTCAAATGATGGAAAGCAAATAGTGATAAACTTTAAAAAGATAAAAAGGAAAAGAACTCTAGACTTAAAGTTTTGTGTGCAAAACTGTTTACTTACTGTAGTGGAATAGTTATTTCATTCCTAAGTTTTCTGCTTGGACACAAAAATATTTACAGTCTCTCATAAGACATAAACCTTATCTATCATAAAACAGCAAGTTTATATATGTGTCTCCATGAGAGCATATACAAACTTGCTGTTTAATTATAAATATTTACAAATTCTCTAGTTGTCGTCTTCGTCATCAGAACTATCTTCAAAGAAGTCTTCGTCGTCATCTTCTTCAAAGATATCATCTTCATCATTAAAAAGATCGAAGTCAAAATAATCGTCGTCTTCTTCGTCTAATAGTGAGTCAAAAGCTTGTGAAACCTCTTCAAATTCGTTGTCATCTTCAATGTTAATCAATTCAACTTCATCGTCGTCATGTTCAACATATTGATAAAGATAAACCTCGCTTGCTTCCTCATCTGTAGAATCAGCCGCTAATAGGGCAATGTATTCTTTTTCACCAACTGGAAAGATACTCATAACAATACATTCTAACTCAGTATCATCGTCTAATGTTAATGTAATCATAGGTTCATGTTCGTGGTTGTGTCCACATCCGCAGTTATGATCATGGTCGTGCATGGTGAATTACCTCACTTTCTTTTATCTAATCTAAAATATAGATTAATAAATACATAATAGTCCTGTTCTTAAAATTGCGATAATTATATATGCTTGTTCTTATTAACCTCTGTAGGTATTAATTACCATAGAACTATATGTTTTTTTGTATCTTGACTTTATCAGATATGCTAATAAAATGCAAGGCAAATTTATAGTAAAATTCAGATAAAATATCTCCTTATAAAATCAAAAGATATCCTTGACTTTAGGCTAAAAAAGAATAGAATAAAATTATATTTATACTACATGTATAACCAACATTTTGCTAAGAAATATTAAAACTTAAGAAGGGATAAGTTGAATTTATTTGTATTGGGTGTTGTAGGAGGAGAAGGTAAGTGACTACATCAAGTGTTGATAATGATATGTTTTTTGAAGAATTAGAATCAAAAAAACGCCTGGAGCGAGAGAAGAAAATCCAGAGGAAAAAAGTTAAGGACGAAGAAGATAGAAAAACTAAGAAACCTCACGGAAAACAAAAGAAGATGAAGAATATCGATTGGACAAAAGGGTATGACAAGGGCATTTTTGAAGATGGTGATCTTTATGATACTTATATGAGGTAAAGGAGAGAGAAACTTTAATTAGTTAATGGGATTTTGTTAGTTAAATTAATGAAGTGTATAATAAGCGGCCCGTAGCGGCCGCTCTTCAGATTGTACTGGGGTCATATCATCTTTGGGCTCCCCTACAGTCTTTTTATATTTAAATCATAAAGGACCTATTCTTTGGATAAAATACAAGATGAGCATAAGATAAGCTAACAATAACCATAAAACAAGAGTGAAACAATATGAAAAGAACGTTTCAATTCATGAAACTTTATTGATTGTAATCAAAAGTAGATACCATCTTTTTGCTATATAGTCAATAGATTAGAGAATAAAACTCATATATAATATGTTACAGTAAGTATATTATGTATCAATCTATTAAATACTAAGTTACTAAAATTACACAATGAAACATTAAAACAAACTACACATAAATGATAATTAAAACAATTGAAATTTAAAGTTAGTGTGTATTCAAAAATTAAGGAGGACTAAATTATGTTTAAAGTAGGATTTGTCGGATTAGGAATTATGGGAAAGCCAATGGCTAAGAATGTTCTAAAAGCAGGTTATGAAGTTACTGTTTATGATTTTAATGAAGCTACTTTAGAAGAAATGAAACAATCAAATGCAAAAGTTGCAGCTAGTAACAAAGAAGTTGCAGAAAAATCAGATGTTATAATTACTATGTTACCAAACTCACCAAATGTTGAATCTGCACTATTTGATGAGAATGGATTAGCAGAAGGACTTTCAGCAGGAAAAACAGTTATCGATATGAGTTCAATTAGTCCAGTAGCAAGTAAAGAGTTTTATGCAAAATTGAAAGATATGGATGTAGATTTCTTAGATGCACCTGTATCAGGTGGAGAACCAGGAGCAATTGAAGGAACTATAGCAGTTATGGTTGGTGGTGAAAAACCTGTATTTGATAAATATTATGACCTATTAATGACTATGTCAGGAAGTGCTACTTACGTAGGAGATGCAGGTTCTGGTAACATTACTAAATTAGCTAACCAAATGATAGTTGCTACTAATATTGCAGCAATGAGCGAGGCATATGTTTTTGCAAAGAAAGCTGGAGCTGATCCAAAGCTTGTATTTGAAGCAATCCGTGGTGGGCTTGCAGGAAGTAAAGTAATGGAACAAAAATCACCAAAGATCTTTGATGATAATTATGATCCAGGATTTAGAATTGAACTTCATATGAAAGACCTACAAAACGTACTTGATACTGCACATACAGATAATGTATCCGTTCCTATCGCAGCAAATGCAATGGAAATCCTTCAAGCTTGTAAAGCTGATGGACTTGCAGGGAATGACCATTCTGCAATAGCTAAATATTTTGAGAAAATTAATAATACAACAATTCTTGATAAATAATTAAATATGTTTAAGATTTTTACAACAAATCCTCTAGAGTGATTATTAAAATTACTCTAGAGGTATTAATATAAAAATAAAACAACTATAATGAAACGGAGATTATCATGAAATTAGAAGATATTAAGGGAATAGTTGTTCCAATTATTACCCCAGTGGATGAGAACGAAAATGTAGATGAAGCAAAAATGCGTTATATGGTTAACCGCGTAATTGACGGTGGCGTAGAGGGAATTCTTGCATTTGGAAGTAATGGCGAATTCTATATGTTTGATGATGAAGAGCAAGAACGTGGATTAAAGATTATTATAGATGAGAATAAAGGAAGAGTACCAATTTATTACGGCATAGGTGCAATAGGCACCAAAAAGGCTGTAAAGCAGGCAAAGATGGCTGTTGCAGCAGGAGTAGATGGAATCTCTATTTTACAAACTATGTTTATAAAACCGACTGAAGAGAGTTTATATAAACATTTTCGTACAATAGCAGAAGCTGTTCCAGATACATTTGTACTGATTTATAATAATCCAGGAAGATGTGGATATGGTTTATCAGCAGCCTTCATTGAAAAATTAGGAAGAGAAATAGATAACATAGTAGGAATTAAAGACTCAAGTGGTGACTTTACTTTACTAAGTGATATTATTGGTCGTACTAGAGATATGGATTTCAAAGTGTTTACAGGAAAAGATACATTAGTATTCCCAGGACTTTGTATAGGAAGTGTAGGGGGAGTATGTTCTATAGCTAACCTTTTCCCAGAACTAGTATGTGGCATATATGAGAAGTTTATGGCAGGGGATTACGAAGGTTCTAGAGAAGATCAGTTTAGAATGAACCCTGTAAGAATAAGTCAAGATGCTGCTAGCTTCCCTGTAGCAACTAAGGATATGGCTAATATGCTAGGCTTAGAAGTGGGCAAATCAATTCTTCCAAGTGAGACTTCTTTAGGCGAAGTTAGGGACAACATGAAGAATAGGATAGAAGAAGCTAATCTATTTGAAGAGTTTTCTAAGAAATAAAGGTGTTATTTACTAGAATGATTTAAATTTTAGTAATTACATAAAACAATTCTTAAGATATACTGCGAAAAATTTAGATAAGAATAACCAGAACTATTTCTGGAAATTCTTATCTAAATTTTTCTAATATCATAATTATGCTTGATGTTACTAAGGATTACAATTATTATATATAATAAGTTGATCTAAATGGAGGCGTTAATCTGTGGCAAAAATAATGATGTTGTTACCTAAAGCTCATATGATAGACTATGCCGAGAAGGTAATACAAGAAAATAATTTTGAAATTAAAAAAGTAAAACAGATAGAAACAGCAAATACTGTAGAAGAAGCAAGGGAATGTATAAATGAGGGTGCTAATATTATTATTGCTAGAGGAGTGCAAGCACGTCTTATTAAGCAGTATACAAGTGTTTCTGTTGCTGAAATAACTATAACAGCCCAAGAAATTGGATTATTAATGTTAGAGTGTAAAAAAATAGTAGACAAAGAAAGACCCCAAATAGCAATAATATCAATATCTAATATGATTGACGATGTCTCATATTTTGATCAGTTATTTGATGTTAATCTAAAAACCTATTTAACGGATAATATAGAGGCATTTGATCAAGCGGTAGAGAATGCTGTTAATGATGGCGCAGATATAATATTAGGTGGAGAAAATGTTATTAAAATTGTAGAAAATTATAACATTCCGGCTTTATTTCTAAGATCTACTGAAGACTCATTACTTGAGGCTATAAAACTAGCCAAAAAAATGGCTTATGCAATTGATAGGGAAAAAAGTAATACCGCACAAATTGAAACAATGCTTGATACTTCCTTTAGTGGGATAATAAAGATAGATTTTAATCACAAAATCATGATAGTCAACCATATAATAGAGGAAATATTAAATAAGCCTGCATCAGAGATAATAGGAGAGCAGCTTGAAGACATAATAAGCAATATTGATTATAGCTCTATTGAAAGCTTGTTAAATGGTGATATTGATAATTACTCCACCACTGTTAATATTATGGGTAATCCTTTATTCTTCATGATTGCGCCTATTCAATATGATAAAGAAATTAAGGGAGCAATCCTTACATGTTCGAGAATAAGAAGTAGAATAAAGAATGAACATGATAATAATCAAGACATGTATCTTCAAGGGAATATTGCTAAATACAACTTTTCATCTTTGAAAACAAAAGCCCCACAAATGAAAGAATGTATAGAATTAGGCAAAAAATACGCCATATCTAATAGTCCAGTTTTAATTTATGGAGAAGATGGAACGGAAAAAGAAATTTTAGCTGAATGTATACATAATAATAGTGAGCGTAAATCATTACCATTTTATTCAATAAGTTGTAGTTCAATTAATGATATAGACCAATATGAGTATTTATTTGGTAAATATGATACATCTGAAGATGAAGCTAGCCCAAGTGGGGTCTTCCATAGGTCTAGTTTAGGGACAGTATATATTAATGATATTGAGAACTTAAAAGCTCCTAGCCAATATGAATTATATAAAATCATATCATCAGAAGGTTTCCAATTAGATGATAATATTGAAGCTAAGAAAAAGGATATTAGAATTATAGTAGGAAATAATAGTGATTTAACATCACTAGTTAAAAATGGATTATTTAGAAAGGACCTGTATTACTCCTTAAATGCACTCACTCTTCGTATTCCACCCCTTAAAGACAGGAGAGAGGACATTGAAGATTTAGTAAGAGGTTACTTGAAACAATTCACAAAAGAATATACTACCTATCTTACAATAACAGATGATGCAATAAAAGAACTAGAAGATTACCAATGGGATGGAAATTTGATTCAATTAAAAAACTTCTGTGAACGTCTTTTCTTGACAACACACAAGAAAAATATTGATCAAGGTATGGTGATTAGTCTTTTAGATAAATTGTATCCTGATATTAAGAAAATAGACGGTAAAGAAAGGGTTGTTATATATAAGGACCCTGAAGCAAAAGAAATTGTTGAATCTTTGAAAAAGCATAATGGTAGTCGTAAAGATGTGGCTGAAGAACTAGGTATTTCTACCACCACTTTATGGAGAAGAATGAACAAATATGGCATTTCAAACGATTACAACTACTAACTAAACTCGGTAATTCAGCCGGGACCTGGTCCCTATTGGTGATTGTTTGATGGGATTAGTTATTGAAAGGATGAAGATATGAGTAAAAAGTTATTAATAAAAACTAATGAGAATGATAATGTTGCTATAGCGGTTAACAAGATTTCTGAGGGGACGAAGCTTGCAGATGGTTTGGTTGCAAATCAAGACATTCCTCAAGGGCACAAGGTGGCTTTAGTCGATGTTCCAAAGGATGGAGAGATTGTTAGGTATAATGTTGTGCTAGGCTATGCTTTAGATGATATAAGCAAGGGAGATTGGATTAATGAGCATATGCTTCGTTTGCCAATTGCACCAGAGTTAGACGAAATGAAGTTTGCAACTAATATTGTTACTGACTTACCAGAAGCACCAGTAAAGACATTTGAAGGATATAAAAACCCAGATGGGGGTTATGCAGGAACAAGGAATATTCTAGCAATCCATACTACTGTACAATGTGTTACAAGTGTACTAAATGTTGCTGTTAGAAAGATGAAGGAAACGCTTCTTCCTAAATATCCAAATGTCGATGATATAGTGCCAATTAACCATGCTTATGGTTGTGGTGTGGCAATTGATGCTCCAGAAGCTAAGGTGCCAATAAGAGCACTTCGTAATCTTGTGAAACATCCAAACTTTGGTGGGGAGGTTATGGCTCTTGCTCTTGGTTGTGAGAAGTTAACTGTAAAAATGCTATTGGATGATGAGTATAATAATGAGGATAATGTTATAATCCTACAAGACAAAAATGGTTTTAATGAAATGATTGATTCAATTATGGCAATGGCAGAGGTTAAACTTGAGAGATTGAATCAAAGGAAAAGAGAAACTCTACCTTTGTCAGATTTGTTGATTGGAATGCAATGTGGTGGTAGTGATGCATTTTCAGGTTTAACAGCCAATCCAAGCGCGGGCTATGCATCAGATCTTTTGGTTAGTGGAGGAGCTACTGTATTATTTTCAGAGGTTACAGAAGTTCGAGATGGTGTACATTTTATTGGTGAACGCTGTATTAATGATGAGGTTGGTAAAAAGCTTATTGATGAAATGAAATGGTATGATAATTATCTTGAAATGGGAGGAGTTGATCGTTCTGCAAATACAACTCCAGGTAATAAAGCGGGAGGATTATCTAATATCGTTGAAAAAGCTATGGGATCAATTGTTAAGTCAGGAAGATCTCCAATAGTTGAGGTTCTATCTCCAGCTGAGCGTCCTAGTAAAAAAGGATTAATTTATGCAGCAACTCCAGCTAGTGATATTGTTTGTGGGCCTAGTCAACTTGCATCTGGTATTACTCTACAAGTATTTATGACAGGAAGAGGCACTCCATATGGACTTGCAGCAGCTCCTGTTATTAAAGTTTCTTCAAGAAACGATTTAAAGGAATCATGGAATGATTTGATTGATGTATCAGCTGGACCAATTGCAACAGGTGAAGCTACAATTCCAGAAGTAGGAACAGAATTATTTAATATGATTATTGATGTTGCTAGTGGAAGACACAAACCATGGACTGAAACATATGGCTTGCACAATGACTTGTGTATTTTCAATCCAGCACCAATTACTTAATTTTATAATTTGTTTTATTAATAAAGTAATAATAATGAATAAAACTTAAAAATCACATAGGGGACGTTACATCCGTCTTGTTTGACTAGTAAAAGATAAGAAGAGTTTTTGTTAATCAAATAAGAAAGATGTTGCGTCCTTTTGCTATGTTCTATATCACTATGTTTGAAGTTTGCTTAGAGCTATTTTATTGAAATGTTTTATGTGTTATAGTTTTGGAGTATAATGATAAAAGATTTTTTGGTGCCTTCATAGGTAGCAAAATGAAGCAATATGAAGGAGTTACCATGGATACAGAAGATAAATTCAATATAAAAACTTCATCAGATGAAAACAATGAATTGCCTAAACATAAAGTAAATATATCGGTTAGGAATCTAGTTGAGTTTATTTTAAAAGCTGGAGATATTGATAATCGTAGAATAGGCCGGTCTAGTGTTGATGCAATGCAAGAAGGAAGTCGCATTCATAGGAAAATCCAAAAATCCATGGGACCAAATTATAGAGCAGAAGTTCCCCTTAGTATAACTTTGCCCATATCAAGAGATGGTGTGGAGTTTGATATTTCCATTGAAGGAAGATGTGACGGCTTATTGGTTAATGATGATATAGATGAGGAAAGCCCCCAAAATTCATATGACCTTGCACCTAATCAACAGATGAAATTACCTGTCTACCAAGAAGATCCGAAGGTTATTATTGATGAGATAAAAGGAAGTTACATGGATCTAGCTTACCTTAAAGAAGCAATATTTGTTCATAAAGCACAGGCTATGTGCTACGCATACATTTATGGACGTGAAGAAGGACTTGAGGAAATAGGAACTCGTATTACTTATTGTAATTTAGAAACTGAAAAAATTAAATATTTTAATGAAATCCATAAATTAAGTGAACTTGAAGATTGGTTTTTGGAACTGATTAATGAATTTGGGAAATGGGCCTCTTGGCAGTATCGTTGGTCAAGGACACGAAATAGAAGCATTAAGAACTTAGAGTTTCCCTTTGAATATAGGCCAGGACAAAAGAAACTTACAAGGGATGTATATTTATCAATTATAAGAGAAAAGAGATTATTTGTACAAGCACCAACTGGAGTTGGTAAAACTATTTCAACGGTCTTTCCCACTATAAAGGCAATGGGGGAAGAAAAGATTAAGAAGATATTTTACCTTACTGCAAAAACAATAACTAGAACAGTAGCAGAGGAGACAGTAGCTTTACTTAGAGATGATAATCTCTTGGTAAAATCAATAACCTTAACAGCAAAAGACAAGGTGTGTGTTTTAGATAAGGCTCAGTGTAATCCTCTAGCATGTGAAAGAGCAAAAGGTCACTACGATAGGGTAAATGATTGTGTATTTGAATTAATAAATAATGAAGATACAATTACCCGTGAAGTTATATTGGAATACGGAGAAAAATACAAGGTCTGTCCTTTTGAAATGGGTTTAGATGCTTCGTTATGGTCTGATTTTGTTATATGCGATTATAATTATGCCTTTGATCCTAATGTGTATTTAAGAAGGTTCTTTGGAAATGCAAAACAAGATTATGTGTTTTTAATTGATGAAGCCCATAACCTAGTTAACCGCGCTTGCAGTATGTACAGTGCCACCTTATATAAAGAAGACATACTAAAAATCAGGAGACTTGTAGGCAAGAAATCTGCCAAGTTAAATAGAGCACTAAATAAATGCAACAAAGATATGTTAGATTGGAAAAGAGAGTGGAACAAACTTACTGTAATTGATGTGGACCATATAGAAGTGTTTGCAACCCATTTAATAAGTTTGCTTTCTGCTTTTTCAGAGTTTTTTGAACATAATCCTGAAATTAAAGACAAGGATGAGGTGTTGCAGTTTTACTTTGAAGTAGGGCATTTTCTAAATATGTATGAAGTTTTAAATGATAAATACTTGATTTATTTAGATTATTCTAAAGAGAATGATTTAATGATTAAACTTTTATGTGTAGACCCATCAGACAATCTAAAAGCTTATCTTGATAAAATTAAAAGTGCAATATTTTTCTCAGCAACTCTTTTGCCAATTAAATATTATAGAGGGCAATTAGGTGGAAGAGAGGATGACTATGCAATATATGCACCTTCTCCATTTCCAGTGGAAAACAAGCTTACTATCATTGGAGATGAAGTAAGTACTAGGTTTTCAAGAAGAAGTACAGATGAATATAAAAGGATTCTAGATTATATTAGGGCATTTGTAAATGCAAAGGTTGGTAACTATCTTGTATTCTTTTCTTCTTATAAAATGATGGAGGATATTGCAGACATAGCAGGAGATTCGTTTTCAGATTTGGTGATGCAAAGCCCTAATATGAATGAAATCCAAAGAGAAGAATTTCTAGAGGGATTTAAAGAGAATCCCACAAGTACAAAGGTAGGATTTTGTGTACTTGGTGGCATATTTGGTGAGGGAATTGATCTAAAGGGTGAAAGGTTAATTGGTACTGTAATAGTGGGACCAGGGCTTCCTATGATAGGCGAAGAAAGGGAACTGCTTAGGGAATATTATGACAATAGGTCAGGCAAAGGTTTTAATTATGCCTACCTATATCAAGGGATGAATAAAGTTTTACAAGCAGGGGGTCGAGTTATTAGGACAATGGAGGATAAAGGTGTTGTACTCCTGCTTGATGA
>CAZUDG010000053.1:0-7227 GCA_964618775.1 uncultured Lachnospiraceae bacterium
ATGTATTTAAAAATTTAAGAAGTAAAGGTCGTTTAACTGAAGCTGATGTTAAAGTAGCTCTTAGAGAAGTAAAATTAGCATTACTAGAAGCAGATGTTAACTATAAAGTAGTAAGAGATTTTACTAAATCAGTGGGAGACCGTGCTGTAGGCCAAGACGTAATGAAGAGTCTGACACCAGGTCAGATGGTAATTAAGATAGTTAATGAAGAATTAGTAAAATTAATGGGTTCTGAAACCACAGAACTTTCCCTAAAAGCAACTAATGAAATTACAGTAATTATGATGTGTGGTCTTCAAGGTGCAGGTAAAACAACTACTGCAGCTAAGCTTGCAGGCCAGTTTAAACAAAAGGGTAGGTCCCCTTTATTAGTTGCATGTGATATTTACAGACCAGCAGCTATAGAACAACTTAAGATAAATGGTGAAAAGGTAGATGTTCCTGTGTTTTCAATGGGTGACAAGCACAAGCCAGTTAATATAGCAAAAGCAGCCCTTGAACATGCCAATAAGAACAAGAACAATCTAGTTATTATAGATACAGCAGGTCGTTTGCATATAGATGAAGACATGATGGATGAACTTACAGAAATCAAAGAAACCCTAGATGTTCACCAAACCTTATTAGTAGTAGATGCAATGACTGGTCAAGATGCTGTCAATGTAGCAGAATCTTTTAATGATAAGATAGGAATTGATGGGGTTGCCTTAACTAAGTTAGATGGTGATTCTAGAGGTGGTGCCGCACTATCCATTCGTGCTGTAACAGGTCGTCCAATAATGTATGTAGGTATGGGTGAGAAATTATCTGATTTAGAGCAGTTTTATCCTGACCGTATGGCATCAAGAATTTTGGGAATGGGTGACATTCTTACTTTAATTGACAAAGCGGAATCTAGCCTAGATATGGATGAAGCTAAAGCTAAGGAATTAGAAAGAAAAATCAAAAAGGCAGAATTTGATTTTAATGACTTCTTAGAGCAAATGCAACAAATTAAGAACATGGGTGGAATTGGCGATATCATGAAGATGATGCCTGGTATGGGTGGTCAGATGAAAAATGTTGATATTGATGAAGATGCCCTTTCTAGTATAGAAGCAATCATTTACTCAATGACTAAAGAAGAACGTCTAAACCCTGGAGTTATTAACCCATCACGTAAAAGACGAATTGCTGCTGGTGCTGGTGTTAAGATTAATGATGTTAACAAATTAGTTAAACAATTTGAACAATCTAGGAAGCTTATGAAACAATACTCAGGAATGTTAGGTGGAAAAGGCAAGAGACCAGGTAAGTTTAATATGCCTTTTAAATTCTAGTTATATAGAATTATAAGCTTTGATTACTATTTTCAGATATTACATTTTTAATTATTAAGTATGATTAATTCTTTAGATGGCTATACATTTGCAAGTATTACAACAATTAAATATTGTTTGTTTTAACAAATTTAATATAAAAGTTATAACTATTCAATAGAAACAAAAATTAAGGAGGTGAATGATAGATGGCAGTTAAAATAAGATTAAAAAGATTGGGCAAGAAGAAAGCGCCTTACTATAGAATTGTAGTTGCTGACTCACGTTCTCCAAGAGATGGTAGAAACATAGCTGAGATAGGTACTTATAATCCAAGAACAAACCCTACATCTGTAACTATAGATGAAGAGGCTGCTAAAACTTGGTTGTCTAATGGTGCGCAACCTACTGAAACAGTTGGAAGATTATTTAGACAAGCAGGCATCATAAAATAGCAGTCACCCACGGAGGTGAAAGCAATGAAAGAATTGATAGAAGTTATTGCTACATCACTTGTTGATAGTCCTGACGAAGTTGATGTTAAAGAAACAGAAACTGATAGAGCCATTGTTATAGAACTTAGAGTTGCTCAAGATGATATGGGTAAAGTTATTGGTAAAAATGGACGCATTGCTAAATGTATTCGTACATTAGCAAAGGCAGCAGCTATCAAAGAAGACAAAAAAGTGATTGTAGATATAGTGGACTAGACAATTCATCAACGAAGTTTGCATCGTCAAACTTCGTTGTTTTAACATTGGTGTAATTATAAGAATAAACAACTTTATTTTATAGCTTAAAGTTATTTATTTGATTTGTATATATAGATTTGTAATCATAGAAAGGCAACTATTATAATGGAAGATTTATTAATAATTGGAACTATTTCCTCAACCCATGGAATACGTGGTGAGGTAAAGGTTTATCCTATTACAGATGATATTAGTAGGTTTGATGATCTAAAAGAAGTGGTTTTAGATACAGGAAGAGAACACATCAACCTGGAAATAGAAGGGGTCAAATACTTTAAAAATCAAGCAATCTTAAAGTTTAAAGGAATTGACAATATTAATGATGTGGAAAAATACAAGGGTAAAGATATATTAGTAACAAGAGAAAATGCAGTAGAACTTAAAAAAAACGAATACTATATTACAGACTTAATTGGATTAAGTGTAATTACTGATGAGAATGTAAAGTTAGGCCATGTAACAGATATCATGAAAACTGGAGCTAATGATGTCTATGTGGTTGAAACAAATGACAAAAAAGAGATACTCCTTCCTGCTATTAAGGAATGTATCTTAGACATTGACCTTGATAAAAAGCTTATTAAAATCCACCTTATGGATGGTTTAATATAAAATTATAATTAATCTTTATTAATTATATGATGAACCATCTTTACAAATAGGATTTGATAAATTAATATATAGGATTTAATGGATTAGAATATATGACTTGATGGATTGAAACATATGACTTAATGGATTAGCTAATACTAATGATTTGCGATTGGAGAATTTTATGAATTTCCATGTACTAACATTATTCCCTGAAATGATAGAGCAAGGATTATCAACAAGCATTACTGGAAGGGCAATGGATAGTGGATTGATTTCCCTTAATACAGTTAATATACGTGACTTTGCAGAGAACAAACATAATCATGTAGATGATTATCCATATGGCGGTGGTGCTGGTATGGTAATGGCTGCAGGCCCAGTTTACAGGGCTTATGAGTCTATAAAGAATAGAGTTTCCCCACGGGTTATTTATCTAACTCCCCAGGGTAAAGTGTTTAATCAAAAGATTGCAGAGGAATTTTCCAAAGAAGAAGATTTAGTCTTCTTATGTGGGCATTATGAAGGAATAGATGAAAGAGCTTTAGAAATGATAGTTACAGATTACATTTCCATTGGAGATTATGTCTTAACTGGTGGAGAACTCCCGGCTATGGTAATGATAGATAGTATTTCCAGGCTAGTTCCTGGAGTGCTTAGTAACGATGCATCATCTGAATTTGAAACTTTTCATGACAATCTACTTGAATATCCCCAGTACACAAGACCAGAAACTTATATGGGAAAAAGTGTGCCAGATGTTTTGTTATCAGGGCATCATAAAAATATTGATATATGGAGAAGACAGCAATCTTTAATTAGAACAGCTAATATGAGGCCAGATTTACTTGAACATGCCAACCTTTCTAAAGCTGATATTGAATTTTTACAAAACTATAATAAATCAAAGAAACAACTTGCAAACAATGATAAATTATGATAAAGTATGTAATTGTGAGAAGGATGGTCCTCTAATACTAATGATATGTATTAAGAACGTCTAAATGATAAGGAGGTCACAAACATGAGCTATAATGAGATAATTAGAAATATTGAAAATGCACAACTTAAAGAAGATGTTAACCATTTTAGACCTGGCGATACAGTAAGAGTACATGCTAAGGTTAGAGAGGGTACACGTGAGAGAATCCAGATTTTCGAAGGTGTTGTTCTTAAAAGACAAAATGGTGGTGCAAGAGAAACCTTTACTGTTAGAAAAACTTCTGGTGGTATAGGTGTAGAAAGAACTTGGCCAGTACATTCACCTAATATTGACAAGGTTGAAGTTGTAAGAAAAGGTAAAGTAAGACGTGCAAAACTTAATTACTTGAGAGGTAGATCAGGTAAGAGAGCTAAAGTTAAGGAAAGAATGTAATAATCATATATTTACAATCTTAAAAGATTAAAGGACAATTACAATAAATGTATTTGTCCTTTTTTAGTTATAGTTATGGACAGATATGGCTTAACAATGTAAAATGTTAAGGGTAAAGCTTTTGAAAGTTTATGATAAAAGATACGGAATATCTCGGACAGGGGTTCTATTCCCCTCAGCTCCATTGTATTAAATTAGTGTAAAACATTATAAAAGCAGGCCTAATAAGCAATTACAAATATTATATAACAGAAAAGAAAGTGTGTTTTCATGAAAAATATATACTTAGAGTCGGAAGAAAAGAAAATAAAGAAAAAAACAATTATAAAAATCTTGATTTTCATAGGACAAATAATAGCAGTTATAGTTCTTGCCCTTTTAATTGTTCATTATGCAATTGAAAGAACTACAGTTTACGAAGAATCAATGAGTCCTACACTTGTTCCTGAAGACCGGTTGTTAATTGATAAATTCACATATCGTTTTTCTGAGCCCAAACGTTTTGATACAATTGTATTTTTAAAAACTGATAAAGAACATAGTTATTATAATATAAAGAGGGTTATTGGCCTACCAGGGGAAACAATTCAACTAAGCAAAGATACTATTTATATAAATGATGAAAAATTAGAAGAAATAATTGAAGTAGAAGAGATTAATAATCTGGGTTTAGCAACTGAGCCAATTCTACTTGATGAAAACGAATATTTTGTTCTTGGAGATAATAGAAACGCAAGTGAAGACAGTAGATTTGCTAATGTTGGAAACGTTTTAAGAGATGATATTCTTGGTAAGGCGTGGATAAGACTTAATGACTTTAATTTTGTTAGCAAGTTAAATATCAAATTGGATGAAACGGATGAAGAGTCTGATGTAGACGGATCCTATGATGTGGACAAATTAGATTTAGATGAAGTAGAATAGAGATTATTACCAACACATTTATAATGTTAAATTTTAAAATATATTGTTGGAATAGTATGGGTATATGATTAATAGATAGTTACAATATAAATCGATTACTGGTTATAGAAAGATAAAGGTGATAAACATGCATTTTCAATGGTACCCTGGACATATGACAAAAACCAAAAGAATGATGAAGGAAAATATCAAGTTAGTTGATGTTGTAATAGAATTAGTAGATGCAAGAGTACCACTAAGTAGCAAGAATCCTGATATTGATGAAATTGCAGGAAGTAAACCTAGAATAATTCTTATTAACAAATATGACTTAGCTGATCCTAATTATACTAGGATTTGGGAAGAATACTATCAGAATCAAGGTTTCTACACTTCCTTGCTAAATTCAAAATCAAGCAAAGAAGTTAATATGGTTAAGGATATAATATTTGAAGCTTGCAAAGAAAGAATTGAAAGAAACCGTAAAAGAGGAATGATAAACAAGCCCATTAGAGCAATGGTCGTAGGTATTCCTAATGTAGGCAAGTCAACATTTATAAATTCAATTGCAAGAAGAGCTAGTGCAAAGACAGGCAACAAGCCAGGTGTAACAAAGGGTAAGCAATGGATTAGAATTAATAAAGACATTGAGCTTCTAGATACACCGGGAATTCTTTGGCCTAAATTTGAAGATCAAACCGTTGGACTTCGTCTAGCCCTGATTGGTTCCATAAAAGATGAGATATTACAAAGTTATGCTCTTGCAATTAATCTCATTACATTTTTGAAGGAGTTTTACTCAAGTTATCTAGAAAAAAGATATGACATAAGCGTAGATAATACACCAGAGAAGATTTTAGAAGATATAGCAGTTAGAAGAGGTTCTATAGTCAAAGGCGGAGAGCTTGATTTAGATAAGGCTGCCAGCTATTTGTTAGATGATTTTAGAAATGGAAAGTTAGGAAGAATTACATTAGAACTTCCGTCTATATAGGATGTAGTGAATCTAGAAATATAGTCTGTAGAATATATATTATTGATGTATTTGAAAATAAATAAAGCCAAGTTTAAGACCTAGTGAAAATAGTCAAGAAAAAACTAAGGAATACAAAGGACAAGATAAAGTTGAGCAAAACAATTAAGGAAATCAAGCAAGAATTTGATAAGATAGAACTTGTTAATACAGGACAAATCAATAATTTTGTTGAACAATATAAAGATGATACTCGTGCTGGTGTAATTAAACTAATCGAAAGATGCCTAAAACAGCAAAAGAATATTGAAGATGAAATCATCCGCCTAGACATGATGAAGGCATACGAGAATAGATATAAAGAGTATACTTATATCTGTGGTATCGATGAAGTGGGAAGAGGACCCCTTGCAGGACCAGTAATGACAGCTGCTGTTGTTCTCCCTAAAGACTGTAAGATCATGTACATCAATGATTCGAAGAAATTATCAGAGCAAATGCGTGAATCTTTATACGATGAAATATTAGAAAATGCAGTTGATTTTGCTATTGGAAGTATTAGCCCTGATAAGATTGATGAAATGAATATACTACAGGCAACCTATAGTGCCATGCACCAATCAATTAATAACCTTAAGAACAAGCCAGACCTAGTGCTTGTAGATGCGGAAACCATTCCCAATCTTGACATCAAACAGATTGCTATTATTAAAGGTGATTCAAAAAGCATGTCAATTGCGGCGTCAAGTATTCTTGCAAAAGTCACAAGAGATAGACTAATGGTAGCATATGATAAACTCTTTCCCCAGTATAATTTTGCAAGTAACAAAGGATATGGAAGCAAAGAACATATAGAAGCAATCAAAAAATATGGACCTTGTCCAATACATAGAAAAAGTTTTATAAAAAACTTTATTTAGTAATATAAATATGACTTCTAGAACTTATTAAAGAATAAAACAGGTGATAACTTTGAAAAACTACAACAACCGAACAATAGGAACGAAACATGAAGAATCGGCAATAGAACATTTGAAAAGTAATGGATATCATATCATTACTAAGAATTTCAGATGCAAAATTGGAGAAATAGATATAATTGCAAAAGATAAGGAATACTTAGTGTTTATTGAAGTAAAATATCGTGCCAGTTCAAAAAAAGGTTATCCATATGAAGCAATCAACCATTATAAAATTAACAAGATAATTAACACAGCCAAGTACTACATGTTATCAAACAATATTTCCTTTGATAGTCCATGTCGTTTTGATGTAGTAACTATTCTTGATCAAGATATGCATATAATTAAAGATGCATTTGAATTATAAGGTGCC
>CAZUDG010000053.1:7327-9219 GCA_964618775.1 uncultured Lachnospiraceae bacterium
AAATTGTGAACTGGCGATGGGGTGACGGGAGGACTTATGAAATTTAAGAATACTGAGAATATAGGCTTAGTGAGGGATGGAAAAACGCCATATTTAACTTTTCCAGCCTTGTCTAAGATTTCTTTTATTAAGCATGGATTTTCTACTAGGTTAGGTGGAGTTAGTAAAGGTCATTTGTCTTCAATGAACCTTGATTTTACAAGAGATATAAAGGAAAATGTTCTTACAAATTTTAGTCTGATTTGTGATAGTATGGGACTGGATTATAGGGATTTAGTGTTTTCTTGGCAGGTTCACAAGACTAATATTCGTTTAGTTACAAGTAGTGATAAGGGAAAAGGAATTATAAAAGATAGAGATTATAAGGATATTGATGGACTTATAACTAATGTTCCGGGGACTCCTCTTGTAACCTTTTATGCAGATTGTGTTCCTTTGTATTTTATTGATATTAAAAATCAAGCTATTGGACTAAGTCATTCAGGATGGCGTGGAACAGTAAAGCGTATTGGAGCAAAGACAATAGATGCCATGATAGAGCATTTTGATACAGATCCAGAGGATATTGTAGCGGTTATAGGCCCATCTATATGTAGTGATTGTTATGAAGTAAGTGAGGATGTTGTAAGTGAGTTTTATAAAACATTTACAAAGGGGCAAATTTCAGAAATTATAGAAGAAAAGCCTAATAATAAGTACCAGTTAGATTTATGGAAGGCCAATCATCAGATATTATTAGATGCTGGAGTAGTTGAATCCAACATACATACATCAGGCCTATGTACTGCATGTAATGATGAACTTTTATTTTCCCATAGAGCCTCCAAAGGCCAAAGGGGAAGTTTGGCGGCATTTTTAATGATAGATTAACTGCAAAATTGCAACAAAGATATTAAAAATATCTTATTGATAATTAAAATTCAAACTGATATACTAATACAGGAGAAATGAGTTGATTAACATTGAAGAATAAGGAACATTTTGTATTTAGGGTTCTTCCTGGAAGCATTGCAGACGAGATTAATATAGAGCCAGGGGATAAGTTGCTAAGCATTAATGATAAGGAGATCTTAGACGTATTTGATTACCATTATGCAATGACTGATGAATTATTAACCCTTTTAATTGAAAAGGCAGATGGCCAGCAATGGGAAATTGAAATAGAAAAGGATTTACAAGATGACTTAGGTATAGAGTTTGAAGATGGATTAATGGATTCATACCATTCTTGTACTAACAAATGTGTTTTTTGTTTTATTGACCAAATGCCTCCAAATATGAGAGATACTCTATATTTCAAGGATGATGATGCAAGATTATCTTTTTTGCAGGGGAATTATATTACCCTTACTAATTTATCCGATGAAGATGTCGAGCGAATTCTATATTATAAATTATCACCCATCAATATATCTGTCCACACAACTAACAAAGAGCTCCGCAAGCAAATGTTAAACAACAGATTTGCTGGAGATGCCCTTGATAAATTACAGATATTTTATGACAATAATATCACTATGAATACACAGATAGTTCTATGTAAGGGCATGAATGATGGTAAAGAACTAGAGAAAACTATTGAGGATTTAACAAAATATATTCCGGTAATTAACAGCCTATCAGTAGTTCCTGTTGGTATTTCCAAATACAGGGAGGGCTTGACGAATCTAGATAAGTTTAAAGCCCAAGATTCAAAAGAAGTACTAGATATAATTCATAAATGGCAGAAAATATGCTTGGAAAAGTATGACACTCGTTTCGTATATGGAAGTGACGAGTGGTATCTTAATGCAGGGATACAGATTCCCAACGAAGAAGCTTACGAAGGATATTTACAAATAGAGAACGGTGTTGGAATGGTTCGTTCATTTGTAGAAGAGTTTAATGTGGAA
>CAZUDG010000053.1:9319-15151 GCA_964618775.1 uncultured Lachnospiraceae bacterium
AAATCTAAAACAGATAAGATAACTAAGATATAAGATAAATCTATAATAACAATATAGCTTTTTATGGAAGACTAGGCTACAAACTAAGGAGAATAACATGAGTAAACCAATTGTTGCAATTGTAGGTAGACCAAATGTTGGTAAATCAACATTATTTAATGCACTTGCAGGAGAAAGAATTTCGATAGTTGAAGATACCCCAGGAGTTACAAGGGATCGTATATATGCAGATGTTGATTGGTTAGACTTCAATTTTACATTAATTGATACTGGAGGTATAGAACCTGATAGTAACGATATAATGCTAAAATATATGAGAGGTCAGGCTGAAGTGGCTATTGAAACTGCAGATGTAATAATGTTTGTAGTAGATGTAAGACAAGGCCTTTTAGATGCAGATTTTAAGGTTGCAGATATGCTAAGAAGGTCACACAAACCAGTTGTATTAGTTGTTAATAAAGTAGATGACTTCCAGAAATTTATGCCTGATGTGTATGAGTTTTATAATCTAGGAATAGGAGAGCCTAATCCTGTATCAGCTTCTGGCAAACTAGGTATCGGTGATATGCTAGATGCTCTAGTTGAACATTTGCCTAGAAAGGGTACTGAAAATGAAGATGATGATAGGCCAAGAATTGCAATCGTAGGAAAGCCTAATGTAGGTAAATCCTCTATAGTTAACAAATTAGCGGGCCAAGAGAGAGTTATCGTTACAGACATTGCAGGGACTACAAGAGATGCAATTGACACTGTAGTAAGATACCATAATAATGAATATATATTCATTGATACAGCAGGACTTCGTAGAAAAAGCAAGATAAAAGAGGATATAGAATATTTTTCAATAGTTCGTACTGTGGCAGCTATTGAAAGAGCTGACGTTGTTGTTGTTGTAATTGATGCAACGGAAGGTGTAACAGAACAAGATGCTAAAATAATGGGCATAGCTCATGATAGAGGCAGAGGAATTATAATAGCAGTTAATAAATGGGATGCCATTGAAAAGGAAACCAATACTATTAATGAACATATTGACAAGGTCAGAAACGTATTATCCTTTGTGCCTTATGCAGAAATCATATTCATATCAGCCCTTACAGGTCAAAGGCTAAACAAACTATTTGATGTAATAGAACAAGTAATACAGTTTCAAAATCTAAGAATTCCAACAGGTGTATTAAATGAAATACTAACAGAGGCAACAGCTCTTACCCAACCGCCTACTGATAAGGGAAGACAACTAAAGTTATATTATATAACTCAAGTTTCAGTTAAACCCCCAACCTTTGTAATATTTGTAAATGACAAGAGTTTATCCCATTTTTCATATATTAGATATATAGAGAATAAACTTAGAGAAACATTTGGATTTTCTGGAACATCCCTAAAGTTAATTCTAAGGGAACGAAAGGGAAATGAGTAATGGATATAGTTAAGATTTTAGTAAGTATGCTAATAGGTTATTTCTTTGGTAACATTTCAGTTTCTTATATAATTGGAAAAACTAAGAATATGGACATAAGAAATCACGGAAGTGGGAACGCTGGAGCTACTAATGTTCTAAGAGTGTTAGGTATTAGAGAAGCAATCTTAACATTCCTTGGTGATGCACTTAAAGCAGTATTTGCAATCTTGATTGTAGGTTATTTTTTATATCCAGGGGACAAACTGGCAATGATTCTATCTTTATATACAGGAATAGGTGTAGTTCTCGGACATAATTATCCCTTTTGGTTAGAAGGTAAAGGTGGTAAGGGAATCGCTGCAACAGGAGGGGTTATGTTTGCCCTTGATTGGCGATTAGCCCTTGTGGCAATAATAGTGTTTGTTCTTATTGTTGCTGTTACTAAGTATGTTTCGATAGCTTCTCTGACTATAATGTTTTTGCCACCAATATGGTTAATGATTAATTACCCAGGTGATCTACATATAAATGTTTTAGGTTGGATCTTTACCCTATTTGCATTTTATAGGCACAGAGAGAATATTAAGAAATTAATAAATGGTACAGAAAATAAAGTCGGAAAGAAATCGAAAGATAGTTAAGAAAGGCATGGTTAATTATAATGATTAAGATAGGAATAATTGGGGCAGGAAGCTGGGCAAGTGCTCTAGCTATTTTACTTAACAAAAACGGTCATAAAGTAACAATGTGGTCTCATGACCCATCCCTTGTAAATGAATTTAATGAAACAAGGGAATTGAAGAATGCCTTACCAGAAATTATATTTCCAGAAACAATAGATATAACAGACTCTTTGGAAGAAATCTGCATAAATAAAGAAATTATAGTCTTTGCATCAGCATCTCCCTATGTTAGAAGCACTGCTGAGCAGATCAAACCATTTATAAAAAGAGAACAACTTATAGTAAATGCAAGTAAAGGCATTGAGGATGATTCCTTATTTACATTAACTGACGTAATCTCTGATGTTTTACCAGATGCGGAAGTTACGGTAATATCGGGTCCTAGCCATGCTGAAGAAGTAAGTAGAGAAATTCCAACAACTGTAGTAATAGGTGCCAAAGATAAAGGCACAGCGAAATATCTACAAAACATTTTTATGAATAAAAGATTTAGAGTTTACACTAGTTCTGATGTCTTAGGAATTGAACTTGGTGGTGCCCTTAAGAATGTTATAGCCTTAGCAGCTGGGGCGTCTGATGGACTAGGTTTTGGAGACAACACTAAGGCAGCCTTAATGACAAGAGGAATAGCAGAAATAGCAAGGCTTGGAATAGCAATGGGTGGCCAACCAGAAACGTTTTCAGGACTCTCAGGAGTAGGAGACTTAATTGTTACTTGTTCAAGTGTGCATAGTAGAAATCGTATGGCTGGCTATTATATCGGTCAAGGATATAGCCCAAAAGAAGCTATGGATAAAGTAAAACAAGTGGTAGAAGGGGTTTATTCAGCCAAAGCAGCCCTTGCCCTGGCTAAGCAATATAAAATAGAAATGCCTATAGTAGAACAAGTAAGTTTGGTTTTATTTGAAGGAAAAGACGCAAAAGAAGCAGTGACCGATTTGCTGATAAGAGATAAACGTGAAGAATTTTATGGATAATAAAATTAATTATAGAATATTATTATAGATGCTTAGTATAGAAGTAGACAGGTGTTATTATGACACTTGTCTTTTTTTTGTAAAACCACATCTTAATTAGTTAGTGAATAAATATACACTGTTTAATCTTTATAAATTTACGCATATAAATAACATATAATGGATTTTTTGTCAAATGCTGAAAACACTATATTGTAGGTGTTTATAATTTAATGAAATATGTTATAAAAAGTCGAATATATGTATTGACAGTCTTATACATAATTTAATATAATGTAGTTAAATGTAAGAATATTCATGATTTTACAGATTTGTCTAGTATAGGGTGGAGGTTATTTTGATTATAAATAATAAGTGGAAAAAATTTAATAGAATAATGATTGCACTTTTGTTAATTTTGAGTATATCAGTACATACAGGAATTCCAGTTAAAGCAAATACAAAACAAGGCTATGTTACAGGTAACAATGTGCGGGTAAGGAAGGGTCCAGGTACTGAACATGGAGAAATCACTAAATTAAACAATGATCATCCTGTCACGATATTGGAACAAGACTCTAATACTAGTTGGTACAAAATTCAATTTAACCAAAATGGATCAACACTTGAAGGTTGGATGACCAATCAATATATTAGAATTGAAGTTGCTCCAGGTGCCATGGATGATTTTGAAAAACATATGAATGATCAAGGTTTTCCCGAAAGCTATAAATCTTATTTAAGAGACTTACATATTAAACATCCGAATTGGGAGTTTAGAGCGCTACATACTGGCTTAGATTGGAACACAGTTGTTAAAAATCAGTTAAATCCTGTAAATAAAAGTTTAGTTCCATTAAATTCTATAGCTTCCTGGAAGTCTTTAGAGCAAGGTTCTTATAATTGGGACAATGGAACATGGTACAGTTATGAAACGGTTTGGGCCGCAGCGTCCTCAGAGATACTACAATTTTTTATGGATCCGCGTAATGCTTTGGTTAGTGGAGGAGAGATATTACAATTCTCATCTCTTGGTTGGACGGGTAGAGAAACTAAAGCCGGAGTACAAGACCTTTTAAGTGGCACATTTATGGCTAATAGTGATTTAGACTATGCTCAGTACTTTATGACTGCAGGGCAAACTCATGGTGTAAGTCCATATCACTTAGTATCTAGAGTTATACAAGAGGTCAGCAGAAATGGCTCTAGAAGTACAGATGGAGCTACAGGTGTTTATAACTTCTATAACATAGGAGCTTTTGGAAGTAATCCCGTTGATGCGGGACTTACATATGCTAGAGATAAAGGTTGGACAAGCCCAGAAAAAGCAATTATTGATGGAGCAGGCTTTATTACCGATGGTTATATAAAAACAGGCCAAGATACATTATATCTTCAAAAATTTGACGTTGTAGATGGTGGTAATGGATTTTACTGGCATCAATATATGACAAATATTCAAGCACCAACTAGCGAAGCTAAGAAGTTGCAAGCTTCATACCCGAATTTTAATAATGGTCATATAGTATTTAAGATACCAGTTTATTCCAATATGCCAGCAACTCCTTGTACTAAGCCAACAACAACTACAGCTCCTAACTTCTTACTATCTTCATTAAGTGTAAACAATTATTCTTTAACACCATTTTTCAATAAATTTACTGAAAATTATAGTATAATTGTACCAGAAGATGTATCAAGTATAACAATTTCAGCATCACCTGTATTATCAACTACTAAAATAACTGGAGCAGGTAGCCATAATCTAAAAGAAGGATTAAATGAAATAAAGATTATATCTACTGCAGCTAATGGACAATCTAAGGTTTATACAATTAATGTTTCAAGGGGAACTGTTGATTATTCCGGTTCAACCAATTATAAGATAGGTACTAACATCACTGGAGTAAGTCCAGAGACCTCTGTTGAAGCATTTAAAAACAATATGAAGGTTAATAATGCAACCATAGATATATTAAATCCAAATGGAACACCTCTTACTGGTAATGTGGGAACTGGGAGTATTATACAAGTAAAACAAGGTAATCAAGTATTAAATCAACATCAAGTGGTTATATATGGAGATACCAATGGTGATGGAAGAATAAACATTGTAGATTTAGCCAATGTTCAAAAACATATACTAAATGTATCTAAAATGGATGGAATATATGCACAGGCTGCTAACACTAAGAAAACGGGAAGTAATATCAATATAGTTGACCTAGCAAACATTCAAAAGCATATACTAAAGGTAAGTTCAATTAGTCAGTAGGAAGGATAAACATATGAAAAGAACAAATTTTAAATATATATTATTTGGTGTTATTGCTTTTGTATTAGCAATGGGATTTCAAGTACAACCTGTTTTGGCCGCTTCTGGTTCCGTAAGTGCAGGAGGTGGTGGAACAATTAATGTAGGTGATACTGTTAGTATTACATTTAGTTTTAGTGCAGACGAAACTTTATATGGAATTGATTTTGGAGTTGGTTATGATTCGAATGTATTAGAATATATAAGTGGTGCTAGTGGAGGGGGAGGTGGTTCACTACAAGTTGTATCGCCTTTATCAGCGGCTAGTGGTAGTTTTACAATATCATTTAAAGCTAAACAACCTGGTACTAGTAATATTACAGTTTCTAATGCTGTTGGAGTAGGATCAGACTCTTTCCAAATGACTGCATCAGGCACCTCAGTTACAGTTGCCGCACCAGCTAACCTTTCGTCTGATAACTCCCTTAAATCTCTACAAATATCACCAGGGACCCTATCTCCAGCCTTTAGCCA
>CAZUDG010000054.1:0-5044 GCA_964618775.1 uncultured Lachnospiraceae bacterium
AAAATTAAGTCGTTTTATCGACAAAACCTTAGATATGGGTATAAGCCATATCTAAGGTAGAAAAATAAGTTGGAGATATATTAGAACATGTATTTCTTAGTTGTCATGGTTTACTATGTTTCCAAAATCTTCGCTAAGACTTGCGCCACCAACTAATCCCCCATCAATATTAGCTTGTGAGAATAGTTCTGCTGCATTAGATCCGTTTACGCTTCCACCATATTGGATGCGAATTTTATTAGCAGTTTCATCATCATATACTTCGGCAATACACTCACGAATTGCTTTACATACTTCTTCGGCTTGTTCAGTAGTAGCTACTTTGCCAGTTCCGATTGCCCATATTGGTTCATAGGCAATTACAGCTTCTTTTGCTTGGTCGGCTGTGATGTTTTGTAATGCGATTTTAACTTGGGTACGTACAAAGTCAATTGTTACACCTTGTTCTCTTTGGGTTAGTGTTTCACCACAACATATAATTGGTGTTATATTATGTTCATAGGCTTTTATAACTTTTTTGTTAATATCTTCATTAGTCTCGTTAAAATATTCTCTTCTTTCGGAGTGTCCTAGTATTACATATTTTACTCCTAAATCAGTTAGCATGCTAGGTGAAATTTCACCTGTGTAGGCACCGCTTTCTTCATAATACATGTTTTGTGCACCTATTTCAATGTTGGTATCTTTAACTGATTCTAAAACATTTGATAATGCTACATATGGTACACAAAATACTACGTCTACATTATCTGAAGCAACAAGGGGAGCCAATTTTTTAATTAACTCTACAGCTTCACTAGGTGTTTTATTCATCTTCCAATTTCCAGCAACAATTTTTTTTCTCATTAATTACCCTTCCTTTTCCATATATAATAAACTTCCCTATATTCTAGTATATATTTTCTGGTGACACAAACTTGCATAAGTAAAAACAAAACTTCGTCCTATCTATGGCGACTTTGTGGTAACACAAAGTCGAATAAGTAAAAACGAAATTTTTACTTATTATCCGCCGCTACCACTCCTGGTAATTCCTTACCTTCTAGGAATTCTAAAGAAGCTCCACCACCGGTTGATATATGAGTCATTTTATCTCCATAACCTAATATATTAACAGCAGCTGCAGAATCTCCACCACCAATGATTGTTGTTGCATCAAGCTCTGCTAGGGTTTTTGCAATAATGTTAGTACCCTTTGCAAAATTCTCCATCTCAAATACACCCATTGGGCCATTCCATACGATAGTTTTAGCTCCTTTTAGTGCATCAGCATAAAGTGCAGCAGTTTTTTCTCCTATATCAACACCTAGCCACCCAGCTTCAATTCCACCTGTTTCTACAGTTTTAAAGTCTGCATCATTAGAAAAACTATTGGCAACAACTGAATCCACTGGAATTAATAGTTTTACACCTTTTTCTTTTGCCTTATCTAACATTTCTTTAGCATAATCCACATAATCTTCTTCAAGTAATGAGCTTCCTACTTCTTCCCCTAATGATTTCATAAATGTGTAAGCCATCCCACCACCAATAATTAAAACATCTACTTTATCAAGCAGATTATTGATAACTGATATCTTACTTGAAACCTTAGATCCACCTAAAATGGCTACGAATGGTCTTTCTGGATCATTTACAGCATTACCTAGAAAGTCAATTTCTTTTTCCATTAGGTATCCAACTACATTAGTCTCTACAAATTTTGTAACTCCAACATTGGAACAATGTGCTCTATGAGCAGTTCCAAAGGCATCATTTACAAATATATCACAAAGGGATGCTAAATCTTTACTAAATGCATCTCCATTATTAGTTTCTTCTTCACGATATCTTGTATTTTCTAGTAATACTACATCCCCTTCATTCATGTTGGCTACTGCTGCTTTAGCATTGTCACCAACAACATTATGGTCTGCTGCAAATACTACATCTTGTTCTAATAATTCAGAAAGTCTTGTTGCAACAGGTCTAAGAGATAACTCTGCTAGAGGCTTGCCTTTTGGCTTACCTAGGTGTGAGCATAGTATAACCTTTCCACCATCACCTATTAGCTTTTTAATAGTTGGAAGTGCTTGTACTATTCTGTTTTCATCTGTGATTTTGCCCTCTGCTAGTGGAACATTAAAATCACAACGAACTAGTACCTTTTTCCCTTTTACATTGATATCATTAACAGTCTTTTTATTTAACATATACATTTCCCTTTCATCTAAACTTATTATATAAAAAAGGTCCGGTTTAATTAATAGTAGGAAGGTTCGGTAAAGGTTCCTCCTCAATATTAACAAAACCGGACCCATACAGGATCTAAATATTTTTGCCCTAAATTATTATATTATGCTAATTCTGCAAAGTATTTTATAGTTTTAACCATTTGAGCTGTATATGAAGATTCATTATCATACCATGATACAACTTTAACTAATGTTTTACCATCTTCTAGGTCCATAACTGCAGTTTGAGTTGCATCAAATAATGAACCGTATTCTGTACCGATAATATCTGAAGATACAATCTCATCTTCTGTGTATCCGTATGAATCATTAGCAGCTGCTTTCATAGCTGCATTAACTTCATCAGCTGTTACTTTCTTGTTAACAACAGCAGTTAAAATTGTTGATGAGCCAGTTGCTACTGGAACTCTTTGAGCTGCACCAGCAAGCTTTCCATCTAATTCAGGGATTACAAGACCAATAGCTTTAGCAGCACCTGTTGAATTAGGGATAATGTTTTCAGCAGCAGCACGTGCTCTTCTTAAGTCCCCTCCACGATGTGGGCCGTCTAGAGTCATTTGATCTCCTGTGTAAGCATGGATTGTCATCATATATCCTTTTTCAATTCCTGCAAACTTATTAAGTGCATCTGCCATAGGAGCTAAGCAGTTTGTTGTACATGAAGCTGCGGAAATTATTGTATCCTCTGCTGTTAATATATCTTCATTAGTGCCAAATACCACTGTAGGAACAGCACCTGCTGGAGCTGAAATAATAACTTTCTTAGCACCTGCATCAAGATGAGCTTTTGCTTTTTCTTCAGATGTGTAGAAACCTGTACATTCTAATACAACATCTACATCTAGCTCTGCCCATGGTAATTCTTTAGCATCTGCTTTTGCATATATAACTATTTCTTTACCATCAACTAGAATAGATGATTCTTTAGCTTCTACCTTGTCAAACAATTCATACTTACCTTGAGTTGTGTCATACTTTAATAGATGTGCTAACATCCTAGTATCAGTTAGATCGTTAATTGCTACTATCTCATAACCTTCTGCACCAAACATTTGTCTAAATGCAAGACGTCCTATACGTCCAAATCCATTAATTGCTACTTTTACTGCCATCTTTATTCCTCCTATAATCTAAATTTAATATATTTATAGATATTTATAAAACTGATAAAATTATATTTAATAATTTCATTCCAGCTCTATATCAAATAATTACCACTTGATAAAACTTTCTCAAGCTAATGTTAATTTTAACTTTATTTTGAAAAAATATCAAGTACTAATTAAGAGTTATTATGATTAAACGTGAAATTATTGTAAAATTTATGCAAATTATTAGATACATTCAGGTATCTTGCCGGATTATTAGGAAATTATTTAATTAAAAAGTTTTTATCCTTTTACCAATTATTTAGGTTTTATCATTATAATATGTAAAATAAGACTATAAAATAGAAAATATGCCTTATTAAATATAAAGAAAAAATTAAATACTCTTAAGTTTATTGTTATTGACTAATAAACTTATTAAAAGAAATATCTATCTTTATAATTTAACTTGGCATATTTTCATATGTAATAATATTCTTATATTTTGTTTGTAGTAGTTGATTATATTAAATTCTAATATGTTTTTTATCCTAGTTGATTTTATAATATGTCAAGCTCTTAAGCCCTCTGTTTGTATTCTAACCTAATTTTGTCTGCAATAAGTGCTACAAATTCCGAATTGGTAGGTTTTCCTTTCCCATTATTAACAGTATATCCAAATAATTCATCTATTGTATCCATCTTTCCCCGGCTCCACGCTACCTCTATAGCATGGCGTATAGCTCTTTCCACACGGCTTGGTGTTGTTTTATGTTTCTTAGCAATGGCAGGATATAATATTTTTGTTATCGAGCTTAACATTTCAGTATCATTAACGCACATCATTATTGCATCTCTTAAGTACTGATAACCTTTAATATGTGCTGGTACTCCAATTTCATGTATAATATTTGTAACATCCGTTTCTAGATGCCTTTCAATGTAATCTTCCTTGTTTTCATATGAAGTTACTCTATAATTATTGTCGACTAATCTAGTGTTTATATCCCTATTTACTTGTTTCACTCTCGATAAAATCGTGTCATTATCAAATGGTTTGAGGATATAATAACTTGCACCTAGCTCAAATGCTTGTTCTGTAATTCTTTCTTGGCCTATTGCTGTTACAACAATAAACGAAGGGATTTTTTCAATAGTGTCGTCACTTTGTATTCTTTCCATAACTCCAAGTCCATCTAGTTTTGGCATGATTAAATCTAACAGTACGACATCTGGGTTTCTATCTTTGATAATTTCCACGGCATCTAAGCCATTATCAGCTATTCCCACTATGTCAATGCCCTTATCATTACTTAATATCTCCTCAAGTAAACCTACAATTCTTTCATTGTCATCAACTATTACAACCTTCGTGTTACACATTACTTATTATACCTCCATTTTTTTTTGCATAAAACCAGGAAATCCCCAAAAAGTAATTTGAATAAAATAATATTAAAATCTAACATCAATTTCTGAGCCTTTATTAAGAAGTTATAGAAAAAACATCTTATAATTTCATAATAAGTAAAATTATAAGCTATTTTTGAAGTTTATTATATTATATGATATAAAGCATTAATATATTCGATAATATATTGGCATATGACATTAATATTATATAAACCCTTTTTTAAAAGCCTAAAACAGTCTGACATTTTACAATTAATCTGTAAAATTACAAATCTTTCCTGAATTTTCGCTGTAATAGGATTATATACA
>CAZUDG010000054.1:5144-14558 GCA_964618775.1 uncultured Lachnospiraceae bacterium
CCGTAACCTTTTGTTGAGTCTTGTATAAATACATGGGTTACTGCCCCTATAATCTTTTCATCTTGAATTATTGGACTGCCACTCATACCTTGAACAATCCCACCACTTTTATTAAGCAACTCATCATCTGTAATTTGAATTACTATTCCTTTATTGCTATTTGATCCACCAAGGGTAATATCTTCAATAATTATGTCATATTCTAAAATTTCACCATCTACACAAGAAAGAATAGTTGCTTTCCCTTTATAAATATCTTGTTTAAGTCCAATAGGTAAAGCTTTAACAGTCTTTTGATTATAATTTAAACCTATTTTACCAAAAATTCCTTGGGAAGTGTTCTTTGTAATGTCACCTATTATATTTTCGTCATCTTGAGCAATTAAACCTATTAATTCTCCAGGATTTCCATCATTTCCTTTGACAATTGACATAACCTTTGCGTTATAAATATTACCTTGACCAACTTCTATAATCTGACTTGTATCAACATCAGTAATTGCATGGCCTAAGGCTCCAAATTCACCTGTTTTTGTAATAAAAGTTAAGGTACCAAGTCCTTGTGTATCATCTCTAATCCATACACCTATCTTGTATTCCCCTGACACTGTTTTTACTGGTTTAATCTTGGATTCAATAATTTCATTATTTCTTCTCAGTTGAAGTATTAATTCTTCCCCTTTAGATTTATCAATTACATCTATCAGGTCTTCTTTATGTTTGATTTTTTCACCATTAATAGATGTTATATAATCTCCTGTACGAATCTTATTTAGGGCAGGCTCATAGTTTAGACCATCTTCCGAACTTACAGATCCTGTACCTAAGACCATAATGCCATTTGTTTCAATATAAATACCTATTATTTTACCTGCTGGAATTAGTTCAATATTCTCTACAACATCAACATTTACTTTCTTGAAATTAATAAATCCAAACAATTTTAAATTTATCTGGTAGTTACCAAATTCAGTAGCTTTTAATGTAAAAGGATCTTTTAAATTTAATTTTATTTGGTCTGTAGGAACCTTTTTATTATTAATATTTAATACTCCCCTAGAAGATTGGACTTCTCCTTCCATAGGTAAATCAAAGTAAAACTCTTCATCCTTATTTAGTGTTATATTTATATTATCAGGGATTTCCTTATCTAATCGAATATAGGCAAAAACTAAGGCGCCTATCACGCCTATTAATGTTATTAAAGTTAATACTTTCCTTTTTAAATTGCGTTTTTGAGCTTTCTCTTTGATCATACGTATACTCCTTCACATTATCATCATTTTAAAAGGATTTTGCATATATATGAATATGCAAAATCCTTTTAAATAACTTTTCTTAGTATACGTATTTTTAAATATTTAAAACTAGAATTTTTTAGTTTTATCTGCTAACTCTTTCATCTCTCTGGCACTTTCTACTACAGTATCAGTAATTTTAGCACCTCCCAATATTCTGGCAATTTCTTCTATTGATTCCTCTGTATCTAATTTTCTAATGTTAGTAAGGGTAGTTTTACCATCAGTTAATTTTTCAATAATATAATGAGAGTCTGCCATTGATGCAATTTGTGGTAAATGAGTTATACATATAACTTGGTGATTTAAAGCTATAGTGGATAGTTTTTCCGAAACCTTTTGGGCTGTTCGTCCACTAATTCCTGCATCAATTTCATCAAATATTAATGTATTTATCTTGTCTTTATCTGATAATACAGTTTTTATACCTAACATTATACGTGATAATTCACCTCCTGATGCCACTTTTGATAGTGGTTTTTCATCCTCACCAGGATTAGTAGATATCAAAAAATCCACTTCATCTATTCCATTGCTATGAAACTGCTTTAATCTAACAAAGCTTATATCAAATTTAACATCAATAAAGTTTAAATCCTTAAGAGATTGAATTAACTTTTTTGATAATTCTTTTGATTTTTTCTTCCTTATCTGAGAAAGTCTTTCAGAAAGAGATAAAACCTGTGACTCAGCTTTTTCGATTTCTTTTTTTAGGATATCTAGGGTTTTATCATAATCTTGATATTCTTTTAGTTTTTCTTTTTGCTTGTTCATATATTCAAAAATTTCATCAAGAGTGTTTCCATATTTGGCTTTTAAATGATTAATTAAGTCCAAGCGCTTCTCAACAACTTCAAGTTCATTATTATCAGAGCTTAAATCTGATAAATAATCTGAAAGTTCCCTATTTAAATCATTAAGCAACGATTCAATATCTTGTAATTGATTTGATAGTTGCTTTATATCAGGATCAAACTCCTCAATTTTCAATAATAATTTGTTAGCTCGTCCTATGTTTTCCCCTGCTGATGAATTCCTGCTATCACTCAGCAAATCATAAGTTGCACCCAAACTTTCAGAAATATTAATTGCATTAGATAGTCTCTTGAATTCCTTATCAAGAATCACGTCTTCTTCCTTTTTTAGTTTTGCATTTTCAATTTCACTTACTTCATATTCCAAAAAAGAGATTTCTCTAAGTCTCTTATCTTCATCTGTGGTTAATTCTTCTAGCTTTCTTTTTTTTGATGAATATTCTTTATAAGACCTTGATAATTCTTCTTTTAAATCTCCTATTTCATCTTTAGCATATTGATCTACAATATCTAGTTGTTTATCTTTATATAATAAGGTCTGGTGCTCATGTTGACCATGAATATCTATTAATAAAGAAGAAATTTCTTTCACAATCTTAAGAGTAACGGTTTCTCCATTAATTCTGCTGACACTTCTGCTAGTCATGATTTTTCTTGTTATAAGGATTTCCCCATTGTCTATAGGTATATCATAGTTTTTTACCCTATCAATTATGTACTGGTCATCTGTATAAAAGGTGACTTCTACCAGGGCATAGTCAGATCCTTTTCTAATTATATTATTTGTAACTCTACTTCCTATAGCAACATTAATAGAATCGATAATAATTGACTTGCCTGCACCAGTTTCTCCAGATAGTATGTTTAGTCTCTCGTTAAAATCAACTTCTACATCATCAATTATTGCAAAATCTTTTACATGTATATTAAGTAACACCCTTTTACCTCCTGTAGGTCCTCTATTTGTAGGTTTTGTATTTGTAGGTTTTATGTCTCTATGTCTAATATTATAATCGATTAAAACATAAGGCAAGAAATAACTTTGAAAAACCTTATTTTTATAAGAAATGACTATTGTAATAGATTTTCTTTGTAAGAAATTTTATAGCTCCATTGTAACATATAATATATTATAAGAAGTTTTTAAGTTTTTGTAGTTAAAAACTAAAGTATGATATATAATAATAATGGCTTTGCTATCAATACATATAATTGGAGGAATTAAGTAATGGATTTTTTTATTGAAATAATAAAGGTGGTTATTCTTGGAATAGTTGAAGGAATTACAGAATGGTTGCCTATTAGTAGCACAGGACATATGATATTAGTTAATGAGTTTATACAACTTGATTTTTCATCAGATTTTAAAACAATGTTTTTTGTTGTGATTCAACTTGGTGCTATTATGGCAGTCGTCTTACTATATTTTCGTAAACTAAATCCCTTTTCACCTAAAAAGTCTAAAAGGGCAAAAATAGAAACCATGAATATATGGTTTAAGGTTGTTGTAGGAGTACTACCTGCTGCAGTCTTGGGATTACTCTTTGATGATTGGTTAGATGAGCATCTTTACAATTACCAGACAGTTACCCTTACTTTAATTATATATGGTATCCTATTTATAATTGTTGAAAATAGAAATAAGGATAAAGAAACTAAAATTAATTCCTTTGAAGATTTAGACTATAAGACCGCTTTCTTAATTGGTGTCTTTCAAGTACTAGCCTTAATCCCTGGGACCTCCAGGTCAGGCGCAACCATACTTGGAGCTATTATTCTTGGTACATCAAGATATGTAGCAACGGAATTTTCTTTTTTCTTATCAATTCCAGTAATGTTCGGAGCAAGTTTCTTAAAACTTGTAAAATTTCTTATAAAAGTTGGTTCTATTAGCCTGCCTGAATTTATCGCTTTAATAGTTGGTATGGTTGTATCATTCTTTGTATCACTAGTTGCAATCCGTTTCTTATTAGGCTATATCAAGAAAAACGACTTCAAGGCTTTTGGTTGGTATCGTATTATCCTTGGAATAATAGTTATTATATCTTTTCTTTTCATTATCTAGATTGAATTGTTGATTACAATACCTATCAATAAAAAGGGAATTTGATCTAATATTATAGCTTCAAAATTATAAGTGCTAGATAATTATATTCTCTCCTGAGAGTATAGTTATCTAGCACTTAATAGTTCACCACCATAATATCATCATTTTGATTAAAACTAATCTTCTGGCATATCCCAGTTATGATAAACATCCTGAACATCATCTTCTTCTTCAAGTAGGTCTAGGATTTTATTCATGTTTTTAATGTCTTCTTCACTAGTTAGGTCTACATAAGTTTGTGGGATTTTTGTAACTTCGGCTTGAACCATAGGAACTCCCAGCTTTTCTAAACCTTCACGTACTGCACTAAGTTCTTTAGGGTCAGTAATAATTTCAAAACTATCTTCTTCCTCAGAAAAATCTTCAGCACCTAGATCCAATGCTTCTAGCATTAAATCGTCAGCAGATCCATCCCATTCATTCTTATCAATTAAAATTTGACCAATAGTATCAAACATAAAGGATACACAACCTGTCGTTCCAACATTACCCTCACCTTTTGTAAATGCACTTCTAACATTTGATGCTGCTCGATTCTTGTTATCTGTTAGTGCCTCTACAATTATTGCTGTTCCATTTGGTCCATATCCCTCGTAAGTTATGTTTTCATAATTTACAGCACTTTCTGCACCTGAAGCTTTTTTAATATTTCTTTCTATTGTATCATTAGGCATATTATAAGATTTTGCCTTAGCAATTGCATCTTTTAACCTGCTGTTATTTTCTGGGTCTGGCCCTGCTTCTTTTACCGCAACTGTTAGTTCTCTTCCCAATTTGGTAAACATTTTACCCTTTTTAGCATCATTTTTTTCTTTTTTATGTTTTATGTTTGCAAACTTTGAATGTCCTGCCATTTCAACACTTCCTTCTTTCATCAATTAAAACATACTAGTTAATTCAATTAGTATGTATAAAACACCTTACTACTATTTAGTTTGGTTTTATTTGTATTCCTTATCATGGAAATTCATTTTATATTATTCATCACTATCGTGTGAATTCATTAATCTGTTTAAATCCTCCATAACACGTGGTGCCTCTTCTTCGGTTTTTACTGCACACATTATGGTATCGTCACCAGCAATACAACCTATAATTCCAGGAATACTCATTGAATCAATAGCGGCAGCTACAGCCATTGCCATTCCTGAAACTGTTTTAATTACTACCATGTTTTGGGCCATATCCATACTAATATAACCACTTGTTAGAACTTGGATAAATTTGTTACTAAAGTCACTTTCACTTTTGTTTAATATTCGATATATTTGTTTACCGCTTTCACTCATTTTAGTAAGTCCAAGTTCTCGAATATCTCTAGATATTGTGGCTTGAGTAACCTTATATCCAGAATCTTTTAACAGCTGAGATAACTCTTCTTGTGTTTCTATATCATGTTTGTTAACTAATTCAATTATCTTACTATGTCTTGCAAGTTTCATACTTAATCTACCTCATGTGATCCTATCTTTGTTCTTAATGTTTCGAAAAAATTGTTATGTTTAAATTTCACTAACCTTGTTGTTGTTTTGGATTTTTTAACTTTTATAATGTCATCAGCATGAAGTAATATAGATTCATGGCCATCGAAGGTTGCTATAACTTCTTCATTTTGAGTTTTTTTACTTGTTTCAATTTTAATCAATATTTCGTCTTCTGAGTTTAGAACAATACTCCGGGAATTTAAAGAATGGGGACAAATTGGTGATAGTATTAGTACTTGATTATTAGGTTGTACCACAGGACCTCCTGCCGATAAGTTGTACCCTGTTGATCCTGTAGGTGTAGAAACCAGCACCCCATCTCCCCTATATCTGTTAACAAATTCACCATTAGAATATACACTTAAAGAGATTATTCTTGAAAATCCACTTCTTTCTACAACAACTTCATTTAATGCATTAGCAAAATAGAGTTGTTCACCATTTCTTGATATACTTCCTTCTACCATCATTCTTTCTTCTATTATATATTCATTACTAAATAATCTATCTAACGCTTCATATATATTATGTAATTCGATTTCTGCTAAAAATCCCAACGTTCCTATATTGATTCCCAAAATTGGAACATCCATATTAGAAGTGTCATGGACTGCTTGTAATATAGTGCCGTCACCACCTAATACGATTATACAATCTATGTCTTTTGGCAATGCATTGATATCCGTGTATATACCATTACATCTTTCATCATTGCATTCAAGTATGACACATTCCTTGTTGTTCTTTTCAATGTATTTGGAAACTTTATCAGTAATTTCGAAATTAGTATCCTTGCTTTGATTTGTAATTAAACAAAATTTATCCATGAATAGCTCCTACTTTTAATGAATTAATATTAGCATACGCTTTATAATATTACAAGGTTAACATCTCATGTGACTTTTCTACTATGTTTTTTATATAACTAGATATATCTGCCATATTCTCATTACTTATAGACTCACTTAAACTTTCTAATGTTAAATCTTCTATCTTGACTTCACCAGAAAGCTCCTTCTCATCTTTTTGTAAATGTAATAAATATTCAATATTACCTTCAGGGCCAGTTATAGGAGAAAAATCTAAATTTAAAATTTTAAAGCCTATACTAGCAGAATGTTTTATTATCTTTTCTATTACCTGGATGTGAACTTTTGAGTCTCGTACTACACCCTTTTTTCCAACCTGTTCTCTACCAGCTTCAAATTGTGGTTTTATAAGACAAACTACTTGTCCACCATCTCTTAACAAATTCATAACTGGTGTTAGTACGATAGTTAGTGAAATGAAAGACACATCAATAGATGAAAAATCTATTAGTTCTGGAATGTCTTTTGCTTCAATATATCGAATATTAGTTTTTTCCATGGTAATAACTCTATCATCTGATCTTATTTTCCAGGCTAGCTGATTGGTACCAACATCAATGGCATAAACCTTTTGGGCACCATTTTGCAACATACAATCTGTAAAGCCACCTGTGGAAGATCCCACATCCATACAAACTTTATTGTTTAACCCTAAATTAAAATCTTCAATTGCTTTTTCTAGTTTAAATCCACCTCTACTAACATATTTTAAAGGTTTTCCCTTTATTTCAATATTAACAGACTCATCAAATGGACTTCCTGCCTTGATTTCTCTTTGGCCATCTACAAAAACATTACCTGCCATAATAATCGCTTTTGCTTTTTGGCGTGATTCTACTAAGTTTTTATTTACAAGTAAAACATCTAATCTTTCTTTCATTTTAGCTTCCTACACATTATCTTTTTCTGCAATCATTCTTATGTTTATATTTTCTATTATCTTCTTATAAATAGACTCATCATCTAATCCTACTAGTTTTTTCAGTTCTTCAGGATTCCCTTGTTTTACAAAACAATCAGGAATTGATATACCAATTTGTCTTATGTAATTATAATTGTTTTCTGTTAAAAACGAAGAAACTCTTTCGCCAAATCCACCTGCTTTAACATTCTCTTCTAGAGTGACCCATAGTTTACTTTTAGAGGAAAATTCATGAAGTAATTCTTCATCAATAGGGGATACAAACCTAGCGTTTATAACAGATACATTTATACCATCCTTTTTTAACATATGGCGAACTTTAACTGCTGTTTCAACCATACTTCCAACTGCTAATAAGAGAACTGATTCCTCCTCTTCGTAAATTACCTCACCTTTATTATATTCAATTGGACTTCTAAACTCTTCAAGTCCTTGGTAAGCTGCACCTCTGGGATATCTTATAGCCAATGGTCCATCATAATTATAGGCAAAATATAGCATATCATTAAGTTCATATTTATTCTTAGGTGCCATAACTGTCATGTTAGGAATGTGAGATAAAAAGGATAAATCAAATATTCCCTGGTGGGTTTCACCATCTTGACCTACTATTCCAGCTCGATCAATCGCAAATAGTACAGGTAAATTGTTAATACATACATCATGTAATATTTCATCATATGCCCTTTGTAAGAAGGTGGAGTATATTGCCACCACCGGCTTAAGGCCACTTTTTGCAAGTCCTGCTGCAAATGTTACACCATGTGCTTCTGCAATCCCCACATCAAAGAATCGTTTAGGAAATTTCTTCTTAAAATCTAATAAACCTGTCCCATCAGGCATGGCTGCTGAAATGGCCACAATGTTATCCTTTTTTTCTGCTAACTCTATTAGGGTGTTAGAAAATACATCTGTATAAGAAACATCTTTATTATTAGTGATATTATTACCTGTTTTTATAGCAAATGGGCTTACACCATGAAACTTATCAGGTTGGTTTTCTGCATGCACATAACCTTTGCCTTTTTTTGTTTTTACATGAAGTATCACTCCACCTTTTGCATTATAAGCACTATTAAGCGCTCTGCGCATTTCATTAATATCATGACCATCTATTGGTCCAATATAAGTTAACCCCATATCCTCAAAAAGCATACCAGGTATAAAAAGTCTTTTAATAGAGTCTTTAGATTTTTTCAAAGTACCTATTGCACTATCTCCTGCTGGGAGTTTATTCAATACACCTTCTATATTCTGTTTCAATTTATAGTATTTTGTATCAGTACGAAGCTTGCCCAAATAATTGGCAATACCTCCTACATTCTTTGATATTGACATATCATTATCATTTAGAACTATTACCATATTAGACCCTAATCTTCCTGCATTATTTAAGGCCTCAAGGGCAAGTCCCCCAGACAAAGCTCCATCTCCAATTACTGCCGTTATTTTGTTGTTTTCTCCCTTGATATCTCTTGCTTTAGCCATTCCTAAAGCTAGGGATATAGATGTGGAACTATGACCAGTATTAAAAGGATCACAGTCACTTTCATTGGTTTTTGGAAACCCACCTAAACCATCAAGTTGTCTAAGAGTTGAAAACTCCTCTTGCCTTCCTGTTAATATTTTATGGGTATAGGCTTGATGGCCCACATCCCATATTAACTTGTCATAAGGCATATCTAAAGTTAGATGCAGTGCCATAGTAAGTTCAACAACACCAAGGTTAGAAGCTAAATGTCCACCTGTTTTACTAACATTTAATAATAAAAATCTTCGAATCTCTTTTGCTAAGGCTCTATAATCCGATGAATTTATGTTTTTAATATCATTTGCTTTTTTTATCTTATCTAATAATGTAGACAAAGTATCTCCTCGTTTCTACTTTTGTGGTTATTGCGGAATTGTTGTAGGGGCTT
>CAZUDG010000055.1:0-13733 GCA_964618775.1 uncultured Lachnospiraceae bacterium
CTATTCCGGTATGTTACAGCATGTTTCGCAATCACTTAATAAAAGATAAAAGGAGATTGTATAATGAAAATTTTAGTAATTAACTGTGGTAGTTCATCATTAAAGTACCAATTAATTGATATAGAAATCAAAAAAGCTTTGGCAGTTGGTATTTGTGAGAGAATAGGATTGGAAGGAAGTAAAATCAAGTACTCACCAGCAGGTGGAGAAAAGGTTATAAAAGAATCACCAATGCCTACTCATGACGAAGCAATTAATCTAGTGCTTGAATCTTTACTAGATAAGGAAGTTGGGGTTATTGGTTCCTTAGATGAAATTGGCGCTATTGGCCACAGAGTAGTTCATGGTGGAGAGAATTTCTCTTCTTCAACAATTATTAATGATGAAGTTATGAAAGCTATAGAAGAATCTAATAGTTTTGCACCACTTCATAACCCAGCTAATTTAATTGGTATTAATGCATGCAAGAAGATAATGCCAAATGTAAAAATGGTAGCTGTATTTGATACTGCTTTCCATCAAACTATGCCTCCAAAGGCATATTTATATGGTCTTCCATACGAGTATTATGAAAAATACGGAGTTAGAAGATATGGATTCCATGGTACCAGCCATGATTATGTATCAAAAAGAGCTTATGACTTTGTAGGACTTGATCAAAATGATTCAAAGGTTATAGTGTGTCATTTAGGTAATGGTGCAAGTATTTCTGCTGTATTAAATGGAAAATCTATTGATACAAGTATGGGTATGACTCCTCTTGAAGGTTTAGTAATGGGAACAAGATGTGGAGATATTGATCCAGCTATTATTGAATATATGATGAATGTTGAAGATAAAACTATACATGAAGTACAAGACATATTAAACAAAGAGTCTGGAGTTTATGGTTTGTCAGGAATTTCTAGTGATTTTAGAGACCTTGAAGATGCTTGTAATGCAGGTAATGAAAGAGCTATTATGGCTTTAGATGTATATTGCTATCAAGTTGCAAAATATATTGGATCATATACTGCAGCTATGAATGGTGTAGATGCTATTATTTTCACAGCTGGTGTGGGTGAGAATGACCACGCTGTTCGTAAAGGAACATGTTCATATTTAGGTTATTTAGGTGTTACACTAAATGAAGAAGAGAACATGTTAAGAGGTGGAGAGAGATTTATAAGCACTGAAGACTCCAAAGTTAAAGTTTGTGTAATAGCAACAAATGAAGAATTAGCAATTGCTCGTGAAACATTTGCTTTAATTAAATAAATATAAATGAATATTGACAAAACCCAGTCACGAGTCTATAATATTAAGAGTGTAAATTGAGATAGGATTGGAGATTGATATGATTATTAATTTGTCTGAATTTATGTTAGTAGAAGGTGACGTTAAAACTATCCAAGCTCCTTTCGAATTAGAACACATTTCTTTTAATAATATGGAGCACAAGGTAGTAGAAAGCTCTCCAATTAATTTGACTATAACTTACAATGGTGAGAGAGAAGTAGAATTATATGGAGATACAAAAGTAACAATATTAATTCCGTGTGACAGATGTCTAGTAGATAAATTAGTAGAATTTAATATTAATTTATTTGAGGAGTTCAACTTTGATACAAAGGATTCTGACGAGATTAATAAACTTAAAGAAGCAAATTATTTAGATGAATATAATCTGGATTTAGACTTATTAGTCAATGATGAAATAATTCTAGATTTTCCCATGAAGGTTCTATGCAATGATGACTGCAAAGGACTTTGTATAAATTGTGGAACCAACCTGAACAAGGGATCTTGTAACTGTGATACAGTAATTCCAGATCCTAGAATGGCCGCTATCCAAGATGTATTCAATGAATTTAAGGAGGTGTAATCATGGGAGCAATCGGTCCAAAGAATAAATCTTCTAAAGCAAGAAGAGATAAGCGTAGAGCAAATTGGAAAATGTCAGTACCTAATCTAGTAGAATGTAACAAATGTGGAGCATTAACTATGCCACACAGAGTTTGTAAGAACTGTGGTTCTTATAATAAAAGAGAAATTATTGATGTTGATTAACGATTATAAAGAGGTCTAGCATTAAGTTTGCTAGACCTCTTTTTTGGTAATTTTATTTAATGTTTTCAAATTAATAATGTTTCTTTGCTGGTTTTGGTAAAATCCATTAAGGAGCTTAACCATAAATTCAAGTTTTCATCAGTTTCATCTAGCTTACTGAGCTCAATGTAGTTCAGACTGCTTTTATAATCCTTCTTAAATGTGTTAATTTTAATGTTTTTAAAAATCTGAGGATTTGGTGCTGGAATAAATCTTCCTTCCATGTATGTATAAGAATTAGCAGGTTTGGCTTTTGTTTTATATTCTCTATCTACATACATTGCAACACTTTTGTGAATGGCCATATTTTCTTTTGGAAGATAATAATAATCTCTATAATTTTCAAAAAAATACTTTAACCTACCATTTATTAAGGGTACTTTAATAAAAACATCATTAGCTTTTAATTTGATTGTATATTCATTCTTACCTTCTAAAGGGGTTGACCACTCTGCTTCATAAGGGAAAGAATAAGCAAGTTTTATATGAATTAAAAAGAGATTATTATTTATACTAGTATCAATATTAATAATGTCTTCTTCTATTGTTTTATAATCAAAGAAATCTGTGTAAGATAGTATGTTACTTACTTTTAATAAGCTAACAATATCTTCACTATTATGTAATAAGAGTATATTGGCTAGCTCATCAGAGGACATGTTATTGGAAGGTTCTGTATCTGATAGACTCGGGTTTGACATCTTAACCTTAGTAAAGATATTATCTTTACTGATTAAAAGTTCATATTTTATCATACCTATATATTGTTGATAGATATTTATTAATTCTTTTCCAGAATATTGGTCTTTTCTATTAAAGCCTAGATATTTTTCAATAGTTTTAAGTTTTAGATTTGGAAAGGCAAACAACTTTTTATATGGCATAACTTTTTTATATAAATCAAGACTATCCAAATCGGAAAAGGGTAGCTGAAGATTATATTTAATGTATTTATTTGTTAGATAAGGGGTATCGAAATTATTGCCATTATAGTGTATAATACGTTTAAGTGACTTTGCTTTATGTGAAAATGCCTTTAACAACTCTATCTCTTGATTAGGGTCTTCAAGAAGCCACTGGGTTAGCTGCCAGGAATTTTCTTCATAGGTAATACATCCTATTAAGTAAACAAATGATGTATTGGCAGAAAGTCCAGTTGTTTCAATATCAAAAAACATTATTTCCTTTAACTTATATGGTTTATTAATTGGATAAGCAAGAGTGTTGCTTAATTTTCTTATAATAGTTAACATATTCTGCCTCTCTATTAAACACTAATTTTATACTTATATATTATTTTAAACATATACTAATTGAATTACAAGCTAATTGACAAAAGAACAATTATTTATATAAAATCCACATCGGAGGTTTCTAATGGATAACAAACAATTTTATGAAAATTTAGAGGAATTAAAAGGTAGTGCTAAAATACGTATTAGTGGTTTGCTTCGTATTGTATTAGTGGGGCTATTAGTTTTATTTCAACTTTTAATTATCTTTATATTTACATATTGGCTTAGAGGTAACTTTATTTACATTTTTCTTTTATTAGAGCTTGTTGCTGCTATTTTGGGTATTTTTCTTGTTAACGTCTATAGAAACTCAGCATATAAAATCGCTTGGCTATGTATATTTATAATATTTCCTATATCAGGTCATATCATGTTCCTGTTATGGGGCCATAGATTGTCTAGAATAAGAATGGAAAAACAAATTGATAAGGCATTGACTATGTCTAGCTGTATGTATTTAACACAAGATGAGGATATAAGAGAAGAATTTGCCAAAAAGCATCCCAATCAAAATAGCATTTCAAGGTATTTAGAAAATCATCAACTTCCTCTTTATAAAAATAATAAGATAGAATACTATGCTTTTGGTGAAGATGCATTTAAAGATATTTTTGAAGATATTAAAAATGCTAAAAAGTACGTTCTTGTCAACTTTTACATTGTGGCACAAGGTGCTTTATTAGATGAGTTAACAGCTATACTAAAACAAAAGGTAAAAGAAGGTGTTGAAGTAAAGTTTATGTATGATGACTTTGGGGCTTCCCTTCGCACACCAAAAGATTTCAAGCAAAAACTTGAAGCAAATGGTATTGAAGTTGGAGTTTTTAATCCTATCCATAAATATACTGATAGATTATACCTAAATTACAGAAGTCATCAAAAAATTGTTATAGTAGATGGAAATATTGCATATACAGGTGGAATCAATCTTGCTGATGAGTATGTAAATATCGTTAATAGGTTTGGAGTGTGGAAAGATTCTTCTGTTAGGGTTGAAGGAGATGCTGCTTGGGGCTTTACGGTTATCTTCTTACAAATGTGGGAGCTGTGCGAAAAACCATCAGTAGAAGATTATAATTATTATAGGCCTACAAAAGTTTTTGAAGAAAATGATGTGTTTTGTCATGTGATTGTTGATGGACCTGCTAATAATCCGGAGAATCCCATTGAAAGCTTATATAGACAAATTATTTATAATGCAAAAGAATATTTATATATAGCAACACCCTACCTTGTAATTGAAGATGATTTAAAGGCTGCCCTTATAACAGCTGCAAAAGCAGGAGTTGATGTGAGAATTATTACTCCATATGTTCCTGATAAAAAGAATGTTAAACTCCTTACTGAATATAATTATGGACATCTTTTAGAAGGTGGAGTAAAAATAATGGAATATGAACCAGGCTTTATTCATAGTAAGGTTATTTTAAATGAAGATTGTGGTATAGTTGGTACAATAAATATGGATTACAGAAGTTTTTATCTTCACTATGAGTGTGGGCTGTTTATGTGTGAAGAAAATACTGTTAATGAGATATATAAGCATTTTCAAGAAACTATTGAAAAGTGTATTAGTATTGATTATGAAGAATGGAAAAATAGACCTTGGTATTTGAAAGCTTACCAATATGTACTAAATCTTTTCTCAGTGATGGTATAAGCAGATATATACTTATTTAAAAACTCGTATGGATTATGCATAAGAAAAAGAATTCATATTAAACCAAGTTTGCGAACGTTTGTTTCCTTTTACCTTGATTATAAATTATATAACTAGTATAATATAGAGGAGATATCAACTTGACTAATTATATGAAAGAGGAATTTTAATGATTGAATATATAACAGGCGAATTAGTTTTAATAAGAGAAGATAGTGTCATAATCGAGCAAAATGGAATGGGTTATTACATTATGATGCCTCTTTCATCTATTAATAATATGCCCAGCACAGGGACTTTTATCAAAGTCTATACATATCTACATGTGAGAGAAGATATTCTAGCATTATATGGATTTTCAGATAGGGATGACCTAGAAACCTTTAAGCTTTTAATTACTGTAAGTGGAATAGGCCCTAAAGGAGCACTAGGTATTCTGTCTGCAATAACACCTGATGATCTTCGATTTGCAGTTTTAGCAGAGGATGTTAAGACAATAACCAAGGCACCAGGAGTTGGCCCTAAGACGGCTAAAAAGTTAATTCTTGAATTAAAAGATAAGTTTAAACTTGATGAAAGCTTTGAGGCAAGCCTAACTAATAATAGGAATTTAAACGACTCAAACCTTAGCCATATAAAGCGAGTTAGGAATGAAACAATAGAAGCCTTAGAAGTCTTAGGATATTCTACAACAGATGCATCAAAAGTTGTTAGGAATATTAATATTGATGATAAGATGACAGCTGAAGAAGCACTAAAAATCAGCTTAAAACAATTAGTTTAATTATAGATGGCAGGTAATTATGGAGCGAAGAATTATTACAACAGAGATATTAGAAGAAGATAAAACAATTGAGAATGATCTTAGGCCTCAGCGGTTAGATGATTATGTAGGCCAAAGTAAAATTAAGGATAATCTTAAGGTTTACATAGAAGCTGCACAACTTAGAGGAGAGCCTCTTGATCATGTGCTTTTTTATGGACCACCAGGACTTGGTAAGACCACTCTTGCAGGAATTATTGCTAATGAGATGAAGGTTAATTTAAAAGTTACTTCAGGTCCAGCAATTGAAAAACCAGGTGAAATGGCAGCCATTCTTAATAGTCTTAATGAAGGTGATGTCTTATTTATTGATGAGATTCATCGCTTAAACAATCAAGTAGAAGAATTAATGTACCCAGCTATGGAAGACTTTGTAATTGATATTGTAATAGGTAAGGGGGCAACTGCCAAATCAATCAGGTTGGACTTGCCTAGATTTACATTAGTAGGGGCAACTACAAGGGCAGGAATGCTAACACCACCTCTAAGAGATAGATTTGGGGTTGTTAATAGATTGGAATTTTATACAGTTGATGAATTAATGGACATCATCACTAGAGCCGCATCAATATTTGAGGTTGAGATTGATAGGGAAGGTGCTATGGAACTAGCCAGAAGATCTAGAGGAACCCCTAGACTTGCTAACCGTTTATTAAAAAGGGTTAGGGACTTTGCTCAGGTTAAATATGATGGAAAGATTACAAAAGAAGTAGCAGACAAGTCGCTTAATTTGCTAGAAGTTGATAAATTGGGACTTGATAATACAGATCGTGAAATTCTCCTTACTATGATAGATAACTTTAAGGGTGGCCCAGTGGGTATTGAGACTATATCTACAACGATTGGTGAAGACCAAGGCACTATAGAAGAGGTATATGAGCCCTACTTAGTACAAAATGGCTTAATCCTTAGAACACCAAGGGGAAGAGTAGTTTCAGATATTGCATATAAGCATCTTGGAATTAACCGCCAGTAAATCAACTTATGCTTGTAAAGATTATGTCTTTAGTTTATAATATAAAAAGAAAGTATTATTTTGTCATATATTGATTATAAGGGGTGGCTTATGAACAAGAAGAATACAGTTGAAGTTATTATTGATAATAAACAATTCATATTGGGTGGATATGAAAGCCCAGAATATTTACAGAAGATAGCCTCTTACATAAATCTTAAGTATAGTGACTTTAAGAAACAAGACTTTTATAAACACTTAGACAAGAATATGAGAAATGTTCTCATAGAAATTAATATTGCAGATGATTTTTTTAAAGCTAAAGAACAAATAGAAACAACTCAAATAAAGAACGAAGAGAATAATGCAGAAATCTATAACCTAAGACATGAACTTGTGTCAACCAGGTCTGAATTAGAATCTGCCCAAGATGAGATAAAAGAATTACATAAACAATTAGCTGAAGCTGAGAAGAAGCTTATTCGTCTAGATAAAAATACATAATGTTATTTGCTAGACTAATAGACGCATATAGGTTATATTCCGCATAGATGAGACTATTATGTCTTCTCTAAGCGGTTTTTTCATTTTATAAGGAGTAATTTAATGAACAAAATTGAAGTACTATCACCTGCGGGTTCAATAGAAAGTCTAAAGGCTGCCATAAATGCATCTTGCGATGCCGTATATATTGGTGGTTCTAAATTTGGTGCCAGGGCCTATGCAGACAACCCAGGTCAAGACATATTACTAGAAGCTATAGATTATACCCATATTCACGATAAAAAGATATATTTAACGGTAAACACCTTGCTTAAGAATAATGAATTAAAAGATGAATTGTACAACTATATATATAAATATTATATAAATGGATTAGATGCAGTAATAGTTCAAGATATGGGTGTTTTACATTTTATTCATGAGCATTTCCCCAACCTTCCTATCCACGGAAGTACACAAATGACTCTTAATATGGCTGAAGGTGCAAATGTATTAAAGGATTATGGTCTTACTAGATTTGTGCCAGGAAGAGAACTTGGACTTGATGAACTTAGGGATATTAGATCAAAAACAGATCTAGAAATAGAAGTGTTTGTTCACGGGTCTCTTTGCTATTGCTATTCAGGTCAGTGTCTGATGTCTAGTGTGTTTTCAGGTAGGAGTGGTAATAGGGGAAGGTGTTCCCAACCATGTAGATTGCCATATACATTAACTAATGAATCCTTAGATTTAGATGATAATACCAATGGAAACCAGTTAATTTACAATAAAGCAAATTTTAATCCAAGTAATAGCAGTTATAATTTATTGTCATCAGCTAATGAAAAGTACTTGCTTAGCCCAAAAGATATATCCACTATAGATTTAATCCCAGATTTAATAGATGCAGGTATTGATTCATTTAAAATTGAAGGTCGTATGAAACGACCTGAGTATACAGCAATTACAACTTATACTTATAAGAAATATGTTGAAAAGTATTTGGAACTTGGTAGAGATAAATATGAAAGATATATCTATGACAATAAACAAGAATACAAACAAGACAAGATGAATTTTCTAGATATATACAATAGGGGAGGGTTTTCTAATGGTTACTTAAATCAGAGAAATGGAAGAAGTATGATAACCCTTGACAAGCCTAATCACAGTGGAGTACTAGTAGGTAAGCTTGGCAAAGTTACTAAAAGCCGTCTTCTAATTGAATTAGGTGAAGATATTAACAAGGGCGATGTTCTTAAGATAGTAGGGCAAGATAGAGAAAAGAACAATTACGAATATACCACAGCTAACAGTGTTAAAGCAGGCTCTAGAACTGAGACAAATTATGACAGAAGGGTTTCTTTTGAAGAAGGAGATCTAGTATATCGTGTTAGGAACAATATGCTAATTGAAGGCTTGAATAATGATTTTATTCAAGAAAACATACAAATAAAAATAAATGGCTTTGTTGATGTTGTAGTTGGCAAAGAACTCAAAATAAGATTAGAAAAAGGCGATATTAAGGTTAGTGTTTTTGGAGATATAGTAGAAGAGGCAAAAAACCAACCTATGTTTGAGGAAAAGATAAGAAAACAGCTTATAAAAACCAATGATACTAATTTTGTTTTTAACATATTAGATATAAATATTAAGGGTAAACCATTTATACCAGTAAGTAAATTAAATGATTTAAGAAGAAGTGCTATAGAAAAGCTTGAAGAAGCTTTGATTTCAAAATATCATAGAGAAGCTTTTACCCATAAGAATAAGCAGGATATAAACAACAAGTTAAAAGAAAATATAATAAGTAATAAAGAAAACATTAAAACAGAAGAAAAATTAGGAATTCATGTTTTAGTTCATAGTAAAGACCAGCTATATGAAGTCCTAAATCACCAAGAGGTATCAGCTATATATATTGATAGCGATATAAGTATCCTTAGTGAGATTAATGACCTTATATCTGATATTAAGAAGGCTGATAAGAAGGTATATCTATACATGCCTCATATATTTAGAAAAACAGCTTATGAATATTTTTATAATGATATTAAGAAGGATAATTCTATACTTTTAAACAATGAACTGGATGGCTATATTATTCGTAATTTAGAAGAGTATAATTTTATAAGTGACCATATAAAGGCTACTGAACCTAACAAAGAATTAATCACAGATTATAATCTTTATATTATGAATGAAGAATCAGCCAAGATGTGGAATGAGCTTGGTGTTTACAAATTCACTGGGCCTGTTGAGCTTAACAAACATGAATTATTGGAACTGGCAGGTACATATGATAACTTACTTGTATATGGCAGAACGCCTTTAATGGTAACAGCTCAGTGTCTAATGAAAACAGTAAGTGGTGGTGACAATAAACACCTAAGTAAGCCTAGAAATAATTATTGCTGTGGCCATAATGTTGAGAATAACACTTTGGTAGACAGGTTAAATGTTAAATTTCCTGTTGTTAGGAACTGCAGGCATTGCTATAATACAATCTATAATAGTGTACCCTTATCACTACTAGGTAACTCTAAAGAAGTTCTAGAGATAAAGCCTAACAATATTAGATTAGATTTTACAATAGAAAATAAAAAAGAGACAAATACAGTGCTTAATAAATTTATACAAGCATATTATTATGACAATACAAATGTAAAAGAATTAGATGAATTTACAAGAGTTCACTTTAATAGGGGAATAGAGTAAGAAAAGGTATCTTTAAACAGAATCGAGGTTACTTATGGAGTTTATGATTACAAATATTTCAAAATATATAATAATCATTTTTATTACAGTATACACCTATTATGGATTTCGTTCTTTTTCCATCATAGACAGTGAAGGTAAAAGTTCTATATATAATAGTATGAGAACCCTAATCTTTTTCATACATTTCGTAGCATACTTTGTTTTATATATAAATATTAAGAACAATCAAATAATAATGTTTTATATAGCTCAGTTTGTAGTATTTGTTTTAATATTTTCTTTGTATCCATGGGTTTATCATAATTTATCAAGATTATTATTGAATAATGTAATATTATTTATTGTTACTGGCTTAATAATCATAACTAGACTCTCCTTTGATAAAGCTATCAAACAATTTATGGTTGCCACCTTAGGGTTTTTTGTTTGTATTTTTGTGCCCCTATTTATAGCCAAATTGAAATTTATATCCAGGTTTGGCTGGGCTTATGGAATATTAGGAATAGCAGCACTTTTATCTGTGTCTGTGCTAGGTAATGAGTTTAGAGGTGCAACAAATTGGATTTCCATAGCAGGAAACTCACTTCAACCTTCAGAATTTGTTAAGATAATTTTCGCTTTTGCAATAGCAGGATTATTTGATCATAGTACAAAGTTTACACATATAGTAAAAGTTACAATTTTAGCGGCAATTCATGTTCTAATACTTGTATTTCAAAAAGACTTAGGTGGAGCTCTAATATTTTATATGGCTTATCTAATAATGCTATATGTTGCTAGCAATAACGGGGGCTATTTTTTCTCAGGCCTTTTAGCAGGTAGTGGTGCCTCTTTTGTTGCATATAAATTGTTTAGTCATGTTAGGGTAAGGGTAATTGCATGGCAAGCTCCATTTTCAGTAATTGATAACGAGGGATATCAAATTTCCCAATCATTGTTTGCTATAGGTACAGGTGGCTGGCTTGGAATGGGACTCACTCAGGGTATGCCAGAAAGTATTCCTATAGTAGAAAGTGATTTTATATTTTCAGCTATTTGTGAGGAACTTGGAGGAATATATGGAATTTGCTTAATTTTAATACTTATTAGCTCCCTTGTTATGTCTTATAATATTTCATCAAAGATTCAAGGAACTTTTTATAAGATTTTAGCACTAGGCTTAACAACAATGTTAGGGTTTCAAGCATTTTTATCAATTGGGGGAGTCACGAAATTTATACCATCTACAGGTGTAACCCTTCCTTTTATCAGTTATGGTGGAAGTTCAATGTTAAGTTGTATTGTTATGTTTGCTATTATTGAAGGAATCTTTGTTTTGAATCAAGATAGGATTGAAAAATATGAAAAAACAAAATAATAATAAAACCAGAAGTGTCAGGAATAAAAAGAAGGTTAAGAATACAAAAAATAGAAATAATATAAATGACAGAAATACTTTAAAGAAATCAAAGAATATTAAAAAATCAAAAGAATTTAAAAAGAGTGTAATTTCTAACAGTGAAATGAATATGTCCAATAAACAAGACGACTCAAAATCAATAATTAATATTGCTTATATTATGATTGGTTTATTTGTTCTTGTAATAGGTTATTTTACTTACTCTATGGTAACTAAAAGTGAGGACATAGTAAACAATGACTATAATCAAAGACAAGATTTACTAGCCGAACAAATTGTAAGGGGGAGTATTATATCAGCAGATGGAAAGACCCTAGCACACACTATGGATCAAGAGGGTGTAGAGCAAAGGGTATATCCATATGGTGATATGTTTGCCCATGTTGTAGGTCGTTTTTCAAAAGGAAGAACAGGTATAGAATTATCAGAAAACTTTAGGCTACTTACTTCTAACACCAATGGTTTAAAACAAATATATATGGATTTAACAGGTCAAAAGAATCTTGGAGATAATATTATTACCACCCTTGATTATGATTTACAAAAGGTAGCTTATGATGGATTAGGTAGTAATAAGGGGGCTATTGTTGTATTGGAACCTTCTTCTGGGAAAATTCTTGCAATGGTATCAAAACCAAGTTATGATCCAAATAATATCGACAATATATGGGAAAATGTAAAAGATGATAACATTAACAAACCATTAATAAATAGGGTAACTAGTGAAGCCTATCCACCTGGATCAGTGTTTAAAGTGGCTACGATTCTTGAATATATTAGACAAAATCCTGATTATAATAACTATACTTATGAATGTAATGGCACTTACTCAGATGGAATAGCAGAAATTACATGTGTTAGAGCTCATGGTAGAGTTGACCTAGAGCAATCTATGGCTGTATCATGTAATTCCTCATTAGCTAATATTGGTGCAAATCTCAACCCCGCTAGATTTAATGCAACTTTAGCATCCCTAAACCTAGACACATATTTGCCAGAAGATTTAGATTTTAATCATCCATTTACTTCAATTGGTCAAGGTGATGTGAGGGTAAGTCCTATGCAGATGGCAGAATTTATTGCAGCCATAGCAAATGGTGGCGTATTAATGGAGCCATATGTAGTTGATTATATAGAAAATACTGATGGTAATTCTGTAAAGAAGTTTACTTCTAAGATAAAATCTAAAAACATTGAAAGTTGGGAAGCAAATATTCTAACTGAATATATGGAAGAGGTAATAAATTCTGGAACAGCTACAAACTTGCAATCTGACATGTACACAGTTGCAGGAAAAACAGGAACAGCACAAAACAAAATTGGGAGTGCATCTCATTCTTGGTTTGTCGGATATGCTAATTCGAAAAACCCAGAAATTGCAGTTTCCATAATAGTAGAAAATGCCCCTAATGATACAAAAAAGTCAGTTCCAATAGCAAAGGATATATTTAATGCTTACTTTAGTAAGAATTAATGGAGAATTAAGTTAGTATTGCCTTGAAGAAGATTAATTTATGATTTATAATATTAAAAAAGTTACACCAAATCAGGAGGGATTGCAATGATTGAAGCAACTAGCTGTGGTGGTGTAGTTATATTCAGAGGAAAGATCTTACTGCTGTATAAAAACTATAAGAATAGATATGAAGGTTGGGTTCTACCAAAAGGAACTGTGGAAGAGGGAGAAGAGTATAAGGAAACTGCTTTTAGAGAAGTAAAAGAAGAAACAGGAGCAAACCCTTCCATAATTAAGTATGTTGGTAAAAGTCAATACACATTCAACACACCGCACGACAAGATTGTTAAAAATGTGCACTGGTATTTAATGATGGCTGATTCTTACTATAGTAGCCCTCAAAGGGAAGAGTATTTTACAGATTCAGGTTACTATAAGTTTCATGAGGCTTATCATTTACTAAAATTTAGTAATGAAAGAGAAATTTTAGAAAAGGCATATGATGAGTATATAGATTTAAAGAGAAACAATTTATGGAGCAAAAAAAAGAATTTTTAAAAGAATTTCTAAAAGAGTTTTAATAAGAGTTTTTAATCAAAACTTGCTATTAAAAACATAGTATGATATAATTCCTATGTTAAAATACACGTGTATTGATTTTTGACAAGGTGCCTTTTTAATTGGTCTGTTAAAAATAAGATATATGCGGAAGAATAAAACCAAATGGAGGAATAAAATGAGCGTTATATCAATGAAACAATTATTAGAAGCAGGAGTTCACTTTGGTCACCAAACCAAAAGATGGAACCCTAAAATGGCAGAGTACATCTATACTGAAAGAAATGGTATCTAT
>CAZUDG010000056.1:0-13330 GCA_964618775.1 uncultured Lachnospiraceae bacterium
GTGGTTTATAATATAATAAAAAGAGTCGTTTAAATATTAACAATAAATCAAATGGAGGAAAATATATAATGTATAAGATATTAGCTAAGGAATTATTAGCCCCGAATATTTACTTAATGGATATTGATGCACCTAGAGTTGCTAAAGCATGTCAACCAGGTCAATTTATCATTATCAAAATGGATGAGAAGGGTGAAAGAATTCCTTTAACTATTTGTGACTATGATAGAGAAAAGGGCACTGTAACTATAGTGTATCAAGCTGCTGGTGCTTCTACATATAGAATGGCGGAATATGAGCCAGGGGAAAGTTATCAAGACTTTGTTGGACCTCTTGGTGAGCCATCAGGATTAATTAGTGAAGACCCTAAAGATATTGAGGAATTAAAGAAACAAAAGATCGCCTTTATAGGTGGCGGTGTGGGTACAGCTCCAATTCATGCACAAGTAAAATGGATGGGACAAAACGGTATAGATGTAGATGTAATAATAGGTGCTAGAACTAAAGAAATTCTTATATTAGAAGATGATTTAAAGAAGTATGCGAAGAATGTCTATGTAACAACTGATGATGGTTCATATGGTTTCAAAGGTAATGTTACTGATGGTTTAAAAGATTTAATTGAGAACCAAGGTAAAGAATATGATCATGTAATAGCAATTGGACCACTTGTTATGATGAAATACGTTGCTCTTTACACAAAAGAAAAGGGAATTAAAACAACTGTTTCTATGAACCCACTTATGGTTGATGGAACTGGTATGTGTGGAGCTTGTAGAATTACAGTTGGAGATGAAGTTAAATTTGCATGTGTAGATGGGCCAGAATTTGATGGTCATCTAATAGACTTTGATGGCGTAAGTAAAAGACAACAAATGTACAGATCTAGAGAAGGTAGACAAGAACTAAAAGAAATTGAAGGGGATACCTTTAGACCAATAGATTGTGATTGTGATGATCCAGATGAAATCAAGGTAGAACTTGAATCAAGAATTGATTATTCTAAACAAGAAGTTGATATGTTTAAAAGAATTCCTGTTAGAAATCAACCTGCTCATGAAAGAGTTAATAACTTTGAAGAAGTGTGCTATGGTTATGATTTAGAAGAAGCAAAACTAGAAGCTTCTAGATGTTTATTATGTAAGAGACCAAAATGTGTAGCTGGATGTCCAGTTGGAATTGATATTCCAGGATTTATTGAAAAAATCATGGAAGAAGATATTGAAGGAGCTTCAGAAGTAATATCTAAATATTCAGCTCTTCCAGCAGTTTGTGGTAGGGTATGTCCTCAAGAAACACAATGCGAAGAAAGATGTATTCGTGGTATTAAAGGAGAGCCAGTATCTATTGGTAAGTTAGAAAGATACGTTGGTGACTATGCAATCGCAAACAACATAAGTCCAGAAAAACCAGCAGAAACTAACGGTAAGAAAGTTGCTGTTGTTGGTGCTGGACCAGCAGGTATAACATGTGCAAGTGAATTAGCACAAAAGGGTTATGAAGTATCTTTATATGAAGCTCTACATGAGGCAGGTGGAGTGTTGGTTTATGGTATACCGGAATTTCGTTTACCAAGTGAGGGTGTAGTTCAAGCTGAAGTTAACAATCTTAAGAAATTAGGAGTTAATATTGTAACTAATGCAGTAGTTGGTAAGGTAATAACAGTTGACCAATTAATTGAAGAAGAAGGATATGATGCAGTATTCTTAGGATCTGGCGCAGGCCTTCCAATGTTTATGAATATATCAGGGGAAAACGCTAGTGGAGTATTCTCAGCAAATGAATATTTAACTAGAAATAACTTAATGAAGGCATTTGACCCATCTTATGATACACCTATTATTCACAGTAACAAGGTTGTAACTGTAGGTGGTGGTAACGTAGCGATGGACTCAGCAAGAACGGCAGTTAGACTTGGTGCAGAATCTCATATAGTTTATAGAAGAAGTGATGAAGAGCTACCTGCAAGAAGAGAAGAAATAGAACATGCTAAAGAAGAAGGTGTTATCTTTGACCTACTTTGTAATCCAAAAGAAATCCTTGTTGATGAGGCTGGGTGGGTTAAAGGTATTAGATTAGTTAAAATGGAACTTGGGGAACCAGATGAATCAGGAAGAAGACGTCCTGTTGAAATCGAAGGCTCTGAGTATGACATGGAATGCGATACAGTAATTATGGCACTAGGTACTAATCCTAACCCACTAATTCCTGCTACAACAGAAGGATTAGAAGTTAACAAATGGAAATGTATAGTAGCTGATGAAAAAACTGGACAAACTAGCAAGGAACAAGTATTTGCTGGTGGAGATGCGGTTACTGGCTCTGCAACAGTAATTCTTGCTATGGGAGCAGGAAAAGATGCAGCGGCAGGTATAGATGAATACTTGTCCACTAAGTAATATATAAAGAAATTCAACTTAATAAGAGTAAGGTAACCAAATTTGTTGACTTTTGGTGCCAGTGAGATATAATCATATTATTAGTCAATTAACTTTGGCTAATAATATGGATTATATTTTATATATAATTAATGAAAATAAATCATGTTTGGGGTAGTATCATGTATAACATAACATTGGGACAATTTTTATTATTACTTGCTGGAACAATAGCACCTAGGGAAGATATAAGTATCTCCTCTTGGTTAGCTGTTGTTTTTTTGCTTATTTTAGCAATATTATTAATTGTAATCATAGTATATTCAGTAATACACAGAAGTAATAAGAATCGTCTTACAAGTGAAAAAGATGATAGAAGAAGATTGGGTTCTAAGTACAAAGATTTACAAAAAACAAATAGTGACATAATGAATGAGAATATTCAGCTAGAAAGTAATAACTTTGAATTAAAAGAAAGTAATGAGAAACTTAAAAAGCTGGCATATTATGACAACCTAACAGGTTTACCAAATCGTATATCATTAAAGGAACTTCTTGATAGTATAATGATTACAATTAGAGAAGATGAAAAAATAGGATTATTGCTAATTAACATGGATAATTTCAAAGATATTAATTCCCAGCTAGGTAATTCTTATGGGGATGAGCTTTTAATTGATGTTACTCACAGGTTAAAGCAGGTAATTAGTGATAATGATTATTTATCTAGAGTTGGTGGAGATGAGTTTGTTATTGTAACTCAAAACATCAGTAATCCTGATGAATATGATGAAAGACTTAGAAGAATAATGAATATTTTTTCCTATCCATTTGCCTTATCTACAGAAGAGCGATTTGCCTCTGTTAGCATAGGTGTTGTTATTGCGCCAAAGGATGGTGACAATACCACAACCTTATTAAAAAATGCTAATGTAGCAATGAGAAATGCTAAGACAAGAGGAAAAAACACCTATGTATATTTTGAAGAGACCATGAATGATGTAATAACTAAAAAGATACAGATACAATCTGAGCTTAGAAAAAGTTTTGAAGAAAACGAATTTATATTACATTATGAACCTGTTATATCCCTCAAAAACAACAAGATAGAGGGGTTTGAAACATTGGTTTTTTGGAATCATCCAGAGATGGGACTAATACATCCAGACGAATATTTATCACTAGTAGAAGAAACTGGAATTATTTCTTCAATTGGCCTATGGGCATTTAAGGATATTATAGACCATATAAAGAACTGGAAAGAAGAAGGCTATGATAATATAACAATATCCTATAATGTATCTAAGCTTGAATTCAAAGATCCGGAATTTGTTTCAACTATCTGGGATATAGTAGGTAAAGCAGATATAGATCCACATAACTTAATACTAGAGATATCAGAAATGACAATACTAGATAATATTGATTACACAATAAAAACAATTAATAAATTATCAGAACTAGGTATAAGGTTTAGTTTAGACAAGTTTGGAACAAATTACTCTTCCATAAAGTATTTAAGTAAATTAGCTCTGGATTATGTTAAAATTGATAAATCATTATCTAAATTAGCAATTCAAAGTATAAATAATCAAAAAACTGCAGAAGCTATAATAAACCTTATCAAAACATTTGATGTTAAAATTGTAGCCGAGGGAATAGACAGCCAAGAGCAAGCAGTTTATTTAAGAAGAACTGATTGTGATTTAGGTCAGGGTCCTTTGTTTAGTGAAGCAGTGACGGAAGAAGAAGTTTTAAATATAATTAATAAGGGATTAAAAGAGTCCAGAATGGAATAATATTTATAGTAAGGATTCAATAAAAACGAAAAATTCATGAGAAAGAATATACTATGACAAGAAATAATAAAGGCAAACTAAATATAGTTCACATATTTGTTTTTCTTGAAGTCATATTATATTTAAGCTTTTTATATCATGATATAACAAGGGCAAATATAGGCATATCAAATGTTTTGAAATATCTTAGCATTTTGATATGCTTTTTTTTTCTTATATTGCCCCTTCATAGGATTTATGATCCGAGGAACATATCAAAATATGACCAGACAGACATTATATTATTAAGGTTAGCTCTAATATTTACACTTGTATCAGACTATTTTTTATTATTTACCAGGGACTATATCTATGGTCTAATAACTTTTTCTTTTGTTCAAATGTTTTATTTAATAAGAATATATAGATGGCGGTACTTGGGGTTAGACTCTTTTAGCTCTTATAATAATGATGAATATAAAACAAATATGATTTTTAAAGAAAGTAAAAAGAGTAGCAAAAAGCTTGACAATATCAAGGCTCCCTTATATTTATATTTTATGCGTAACATTATGCTTACTGTTTTAATATTGTCAATTGTATTATTAACAATATTAAAACTTCTTCACCAAGACATAGTTTCTGAAATTAAGTTAATTATTGGCTCAAACATTGAAATTAAACTTACAATAGTTTTTGCATCATTTTATTTTATTTCTCTACTATTAAATCTAATAGATTCATTTAAAATAGCTATAAATACAGGGTCTATGCAAACAAAGATATTTTGTCTAGGCTTGTTTCTATTTGTGCTTTGTGATATTAATGTAGGAATATTTAATATTACAAATTATATGACTGTATATAACAGCAATTATAATATGATAAATACTATTTCATCAATAAGTATATGGCTTTTTTACTTGCCATCTCAAGTCCTAATCTCATTAAGTAAATATAATATCAGGCAAAATTAACAAACAAACAGTAAAAAATTCTATATTTATGCCATACAAAAACCCTTGCCAACAAATGTAAAATTTGATAATATTTATATAGAAGATTCTTCCATTTTAATGAATATGCGAATTCAATCTAAAAACATTTCAAGAAAATCCAATTCAAATTTAAATTCTTTTTTAAAATCCAATTCAAATTTCAGACCAAATTAAAAAACAAGGAGAGGGCATGTCAAGAAACAATACTTATGATGTTTTAACCTATGAACAATTTCAATTAGAGATACTAGAGGCTATACAAGACCAGCTAGATGAAGATTATAAGGTAGAGATAACTAGGGTTATAAAAAACAATTCTGTAGCCTTAGTAGCTATTGTTATTAATCATCAATCTGACTATATAACACCTAACATATACCTAGAAGATTTTTATGATTATTATTTAAATGGGATAAGAATAAAAAACATAGTTAATATAATTATAGAATCACATTTTAATTTATTAAAAAAAGGAATGAAGGATATTAAGCACTTTGATTACCAGTGGGACTGCATAAAAGATAAAGTTTTTTATTCTGTTGTAAACATAGATAAAAATTTAAGATTACTTGAAAGAGTGCCCCATTTAATATATCTTGATTTAGCAATTATTTTTAACTATTTAGTGGTGGATAGGAAAGATGGAATCAGTGTTGTTAAAATAACAAAAGATCATATAAAAGAGTGGGGAATTAAACTAATAGAGCTTAGAGATAGGGCAATGAAGAACACGCCAAGATTATTTCCAGTTGACATTAGGAATATGAATGATGTAATTTCAGAGATTTTGACTGAAGATTGGGTAAATAAGGAGAAGGACTATAGTATGTATGATCCGGCAAATCAGTGTCCAGAAGATATCTTGTTAGACTTATTAGGAAATGATAGGCAAGAAGATACCCCAATGTATGTACTGTCGAATACCAAAGGAATAAATGGGGCATCTTGCATACTATATAAAGAAGTAATTAATGACTTTGCAAACAAACTTGATTCTGACATATATATTTTACCAAGCAGTATTCATGAAGTTATTTTAGTAAAAGATGATAATTTAGTTAGTAAAAATGATTTAATAGAAATGGTTATGGAAGTTAATAAACATGAAGTGGGCGAAGAAGATTACCTATCTAATAAAGTGTATCATTATAGTAGGTACACCAAGATGATTACCTTATAATTATAATTTGGATTCAAACAAGTAAAAAGAATGATGGCTCCTGCATAATAAGTAGCAGGAGCCATTTTGCTCCTAAAATACAAAAGAAGACTCTCTAAGGACTATATAAAAACACACCTAAAGGGACTCGAACCCCCGCCACATCGCTTCGGAAGCGATTGCTCTATCCACTGAGCTATAGGTGTATAAAATGTTTTAATGGTGGAATTAATAATAGTATTAATAATACTATTATAGAGAATTAATCTATCATTATGACTGTAATTATATCTGATAATTTATTTTATGTAAAGCTTGAAGCCTTAGGATTTACAACATTTATTATTAAGAAGTTAAACCCTTGCGACACAGATCATAAAATATAATATTCTAATTAATTTAATGCGATATATTTGAGATTTTAAAGATATCGATTTTATTGATGCACTTTATAATATATAATAGGATATAGAAAATATGACATATGGAATATTAAGTATAAAGAAGTAAGAGTTTTAAGTAAAAGGGAGGAAAAAGAATGCGTACAAGTGGAGTTTTATTGCCGGTTTCTAGTTTGCCTTCTAAGTATGGAATAGGTTCATTTTCTCAAGAAGCATATGAATTTGTAGATCAGTTACAGTCTGCAGATCAAAGGTATTGGCAGATATTGCCTATAGGGCCAGTAGGTTTTGGAGATTCCCCATACCAGTCTGTTTCAACATATGCAGGAAATTCTTATTATATAGATTTAGATCAACTAGTAGAAGAAGGTTTGTTAACAAAGGAAGAATGCGAAGATAGTGATTTTGGCAATGATACAAGATATATAGACTATGAAAAAATATATTTATCTAGATTTCCATTATTAAGAAAAGCATATAATCGTAGTAACTGTAGTGATAATAAAGATTATATAGACTTTGTTCATAAAAACGCTTTTTGGCTAGAGGATTATGCCTTATATATGGCTATCAAGGATTCCTATGATGGTTTAAGTTGGTTAGAATGGGATGAGGATGTTAAGTTTAGAAAAAGTGAAGCCTTGATAGAATACGAGAATAGGCTTTCTGAAGATATAGAGTATTATAAGTTTATACAATATTTATTTATAGAACAATGGAACAAGTTAAAAGCATATGCTAATAATAAAGAAATCAAGATTATAGGTGATATACCAATTTATGTTGCTATGGATAGTGCTGATGCCTGGTCAAATCCTGAGTTGTTTCAGTTTGATGAAAACCTTGACCCGATAGCTGTGTCAGGTTGCCCTCCAGATGGATTTTCAGATGATGGTCAGCTTTGGGGTAATCCCTTATACAGGTGGGAGGTCCATAAAGAAAGAGCTTACTCATGGTGGATAAGTAGAATAAAGTATTGTTTTGATTGGTATGATGTACTTCGAATTGACCATTTTAAGGGCTTTGATGAATATTACTCTATTCCATATAAGAGTGAAGATACTAGGGATGGTAATTGGGAAAAGGGACCAGGAGTTGATTTCTTTCAAACCATAGAAGATGTTTTAGGTGATTTAGATATTATTGCAGAAGATCTGGGATATATAACAGATAGCACTAAGGAGTTGTTGAAAAAGACTGGTTTTCCTGGAATGAAGGTTTTAGAATTTGCTTTTGACCCTAATGTTATAGGAGAAGGTGATTATTTACCTCATAATTATAATAGTAATTGTGTTGTTTATCCAGGAACTCATGATAATATGACTCTTAATGAGTGGATTAGAAAAGTTTCAAAAGAAGAGATTGACTATATTTTAAAATATATAAGTAGAACTGAAGATGATATTAAAGATTTTCATTGGTATATGATTAGGCTAGCCATGTCAAGTGTTGCTAACTATTGTATTGTTGCCATGCAAGACTACTTAGGCCATGGTGAAGAAGCAAGAATCAATGAACCTTCAACAGTTGGAGACAACTGGAAGTGGAGACTTTTAGAAGGGGAAATTACCGGGGATTTAATTAATGAAATTAAAGAAATAACTAAACTATATGGCAGAGCTTGGTAAATGGCTTTTATAAAGTAGGATAAGGCCTTTTTAGAGGTCAAACTGGCAAATGTTACAAAAATGTTAAAAATGTTAACAAAGTTAAAATTTTCTATTGCTTTTTTTAATTGCTTTTGATACAATAAGTTTAATCATTTAAGGTTGCAGAAATCCAAGACACAAATACATAGAGAATAGTTTGTTTTTATGCTCTATTACCGATAGATATAATTATTGTTTGATACTTTTGAATATTAAGGAGATTTTAACAAATGAAACTAAAGCTAAACCAAAAAAAGCTTATTGCAATAGCCAGTTTAATGATCGTAGGAATAGTGACATTAACTTTTGCTTTAAATAATAAAGATAAAGGAAGCGAAACAGCTAAAAATAATGAAACTAATGAATTAAATCAAGAGGAAGCAGATAGCCAGGCATCATCTTTTGCAAAACCGAACACTGAAGCAGACCTTGAGTCTACACAAGAGTCAACTGAAGCTGAAGAAAAATTTGCATTTGAAGTGAATGCTGACCCTGAAGTAGTTGATTTGATTACACAATATATGAATGCAAAACTTGAGCCAAGTGTAGAGATGTTGACTCCCCTAGTTAATGATGTGTCCTTAATTGATGTAGAGGGCATAGAGCGAGAAACTAAGATAATCGAAAGATATGATAATATAACATTACATAGTACAGATGTTCCAGAAGAAGATTCAAGTTTAATATATGTTTATCATGAAGTTAAAATTCTTGGAATTGAAACACCTGCTCCAACAGCAACCAAGTTTATTGTTGTTAAAGAGGCAGATCAAGCTCCACGTATATATAATGGAGAAATTTCAGAAGAAACTAACGAGTTTATTGCTGAGTTTGAACAATCAGATGCATACAAAGCATTTATAGAAGATATTAATACTAAGTTCCAGGAAGCCTTAGGCAAAGATCAAGTTTTAGCTGAATTTTATGCTAAATTAAATGAAAGTAACAAAGAAGCTGAAGTGGCAGCAACTGACGAAACAGAGACATCCGTAGAAACATCGGAATCTGAAGAAACACCAGAATCTGAGGAAGCAAGTGTTGAATCAGAGCAAGCAGAAACCCAAGCAAGTGAATAATACGAATTAAATTATATGTGAGATAAGGGATGGTTCCTATTGGTTGACGCTAACATGTCAATCAATAGGAATTTTTTTTGTGGATGTATGTATATGAAAGTTATTTGAATGGTTTGTATCAACCCTTTATATGGTTTATAATAGTCTTGTACTTTTTTCTTTGAATTGATATAATAGCAACTAATATGTCGAACTATAGTTTGAGATAATTATATTTGACAAAACAACAAAGTAGGTAAAAAGATGGCAAAAAAGAAAAAGATAATAAATCCTTTTGAAGGTAATGGAACAGTAAGAATTAATAGGTATTTGAGTAGTGCGGGATATTGCTCTAGAAGACAAGCGGATAAATTTATAGAAGAAGGCAAGGTTACTATAGATGGTAAGGTGGCGACTTTAGGGGGCCAAGTTTCTAGCAATCAAAAGGTTAAGGTGAATGGAAGGTTAGTATCTTATGTAGAGGAGCTAATTTTAATTGCATTTAACAAGCCTGTAGGAATTGAATGTACTGAGGATAAAAGTGTAGCTAATAATATTATTGATTTTATAGATTATGGTAAGAGAATATCATATATTGGAAGGCTTGATAAGGAATCAGAAGGTTTGATTTTGCTTACTAATGATGGTGATTTAAATCAACTAATTGCAAAGGGAAGCAATTATCATGAAAAAGAATATATTGTAAAGGTGAACAAACCTATATCGCCAAAGTTCCTAGAGGGAATGGCAGGGGGTGTTCCTATATTAGATACGGTTACTCGCCCAAGTAAGATAAAGAGTATAGATAAATATACATTTCGAATAATTATTACCCAGGGCCTTAATAGGCAAATAAGACGAATGTGTGAGTATTTTGATTATAAAGTAACAAACTTGAAAAGGGTAAGAATAATGAATATAACTTTAGGTCATTTACAAATAGGAAGTTATAGAAATGTTAGCCAAAAGGAACTTGAAAAATTAAAAGAGATGATAGTTGATAGCTAAAGTTGATAACAATAGTTAATAACTATTGTTATTGAAGACTAGAAGTTGAGGTAGCTGTGGAGAAAAAATTAGAACGCATAAAGGAATTAGTTAATATATTAAATGAGGCTAGTAGGGCTTATTATCAAGAAGATAGAGAGATAATGAGCAACTTTGAATATGATAAACTATACGATGAATTAGAATCTTTAGAGAATGAGGTAGGTGTAGTAGTTTCTAACAGTCCGACTGTTAATGTTGGATATGAAGTTTTAAGCGTATTGCCTGAAATAGCACATGATGAGCCAATGCTTTCCCTTAGTAAGACTAAAGAAACCAGTGATTTGATTTCATGGCTTGATAATCACACAGGTATCTTATCTTGGAAGCTTGACGGCTTGACTATAGTTTTAACATATAATAATGGTGAACTTGTAAGAGCTGTTACAAGAGGTAGTGGATTGATAGGAGAAGATATTACTAATAATGCAAGGGTATTTAAGAATATCCCTTTAAAGATATCTTATCAGGGAGACTTAGTAATTCGTGGTGAGGCAATTATTAAATATTCTGATTTCAACAGAATTAATAGCGAAATACCAGAAACCAAGAGCAAATATAAAAATCCTAGAAATTTATGTAGTGGAACTGTTAGGCAGCTTAATAATGAAATTACTGCTAAAAGAAATGTTAATTTCTATGCATTTTCAATAGTAAGTACAAGTGATAATATAGATGTTAATAATTCAAGAATAAAAGAGATGAAATGGTTGGCAAACCTTGGTTTTGATATAGTAGAGTATAAAGAGGTAAATAGTGATAATATTGAATCTTCTGTGGAATGGTTTGCAAATCAAATTACTAATATAGATACCCCATCTGATGGACTTGTTTTGACCTATGACGATATAGAATATGGTACATCACTTGGATCTACAGCAAAATTCCCAAGACATTCTATTGCATTTAAATGGGAAGATGAGATTAAAGAAACTAAGCTAACTGAAATTGAATGGAGTGCTTCAAGAACAGGCCTTATTAACCCTATTGCTATATTTGATCCTGTTGAATTAGAAGGCACTACAGTAAGCAGGGCTAGTATTCATAATATTAGTATAGTAGAGGCGCTACAGTTAGGCATTGGAGACACTATACAAGTTTATAAGGCTAACATGATTATCCCGCAAATCGCAGATAATTTAACTAGAAGTGCCAGTATCAAGATTCCTGAACATTGTCCTGTGTGCCAAGGTGATACTAAACTTGATACCACTAACGAAGTTAAAGTATTATACTGTACAAACAGTGGATGTCCTGCAAAAAGAATAAAAACTTTCAATCATTTTACAAGTCGTGATGCAATGAATATTGAAGGGTTATCAGAGGCAACACTTCAGAAATTTGTATCAAAGGGATTTATTAATGAAACTGCAGATATTTTCCACTTGGATAAATATAAAGAAGAAATTGTTACTATGGAAGGTTTTGGAGAAAAATCCTATAACAATTTGATAAAGTCTATCAATAATTCTAGAAAAACCACCCCAGCAAGGGTTTTATATAGTTTGGGTCTTAATAATGTTGGTTTATCTACGGCAAAGCTTATTTGTGATAAATTTGATAATGACTTTACTAAAGTTACAAATGCCACAAAAGATGAACTTCTTACTATAGCAGGTATAGGAGAAGTAATAGCAGAGTCTGTAATCTCATATTTTGCAGATGAAGAAAAAAGGAAACATATAGACAAAATATTAAAAGAAATAGAATTTGAAACTGTAGATAATAAAAAACCACAAATATTACAAGGCAAGAATATAGTAATAACAGGTTCATTAAATCAATTTGCTAATAGAAATGAGTTAAAGGCATTAATTGAGGATTTAGGTGGCAAGGTAGTTACATCAGTTTCAAGCAAAACAGACTATTTAATTAACAACGACAAAACCTCCCAATCATCCAAGAATAAAAAGGCAAAAGAGTTGGGAATTGATATAATTTCTGAGGAAGAGTTTATAGAAGAGATTAAATAATTTAAAGAAAAATAGAGGTGACAAATATGCCGATTAAAGTACAAAGTGAATTACCAGCAAAGAGAATACTAGAGAATGAAAATATATTTATAATGGATGAACATCGTGCCCTACACCAAGATATCCGTCCTTTACAAATAGCGATACTTAATTTGATGCCATTAAAGGAAGATACAGAGGTTCATCTTTTAAGGTGTTTATCAAATTCGCCACTTCAAGTAGATGTTACATTTCTAACAACAGCTACTTATATATCAAAGCATACAAAAGCAAGTCATTTGGATCAATTTTATTATACTTATGATGACATAAAAGATTCAAAATATGATGGTTTAATTGTAACTGGAGCTCCAGTAGAACTTATGGAATTTGAAGATGTGGACTATTGGGATGAGCTTGTTAAGATATTTGAATGGGCTAATAAGAATGTTACATCATCACTTTACATTTGTTGGGCGGCACAAGCAGCCTTATATCACAATTATGGAATTAATAAAGAATTATTAGATAAAAAATTATTTGGAGTATATCCTCATAAAGTTCACCACAGAAAAGTGCCACTAGTAAGAGGAGTTGATGATTTGTTTCACATACCTCATTCTAGATATACTACTGTATCAGAAAAGAAAATAGCAGAGAATCCAGAATTGACGGTATTAGCAGATTCAGATGAAGCGGGTATATTCTTGGCTATGGCACAAGAAGGAAGACAAATATTTATGTTTGGTCATCCTGAATATGACAGAATGACTCTAGATAAGGAATATAAAAGGGATATAGCAAAAAACTTGGATATAGATGTGCCAGATAATTATTATCCAGATAACAATCCGGATAATAAGCCTGTGATGACATGGAGAGCACATTCTAACGCCATATACAGTAATTGGCT
>CAZUDG010000057.1:0-13275 GCA_964618775.1 uncultured Lachnospiraceae bacterium
CTCGATTTTTTTACCAGTTTTATTAGTTTTTTGGTGCCAGGTATCAAGGTTAAAACCCCACAACCCGCATAATAACAGTGGTTGAGGTTTTTCTACGGTACCTGGTACCAAAAATTGGTACCCAATTTATGAAAATATATCCTCAAGTTCTTGACGACTTAAATTATTAATAAAGATTTCTTCTGATTTTATTACTGAATTAGACAATTCCTTCTTTCGTTGCTGTAATTTGTATATCTTTTCTTCTATAGTGTTTTTGGTTATCATCTTCATAACATGGACAGTTTTTACTTGGCCTATACGATGTGCCCTATCGGTTGCTTGGTCTTCTACTGCTGGATTCCACCATGGGTCAAAGTGTATAACTGTATCTGCACCCACTAGGTTAAGACCTGTGCCTCCTGCTTTTAGTGATATTAAGAAGATTTCTCTTTCACCGCTGTTAAATCTTTTCACATATTCATTTCTGTCTTTCGACTTAGTACTTCCGTCTAAATAGAAATAACTTATGCCTTCTTCTTCTAAACTATCTTTAATTATTGAAAGCATGGAAGTAAACTGTGAGAAAACAAGGATTCTATGGTTGTTTACCAGTGCTTCCTCAATTATATCCATTAGCAATATAAGCTTGCCACTTCCACCATCATAATTATCTAAAAATGTTGAAGGATGACAGCATATTTGTCTAAGTCTAGTTAAGGCTGCTAAAATCTTAATTCTAGATTTTTCAAAACCTTTATCAGCTATTTCAGTATTAAGTTCATCTCTAACATTTGAAAGATAAGACATGTATAGGTTTCTTTGGTCATCAGTCATGTCAGAAACCTTCTTCTCTTCAATTTTATCAGGCAACTCTTTTAATACATCTTTTTTCATTCGTCTAAGTACAAATGGTTTAATCCTTTTATTTAATTCATCAAGGGCTTCTTCATCACCTTTTAAAATAGGCTTTTCAAGCTCCTTGCTAAACTTATTATGATTTGATAAATAATCTGGCATAATAAAATCAAATATTGACCATAACTCTGTTAATGTGTTCTCAATAGGTGTACCTGTAATAGCAAAACGATACTTACAATTTAAGAGTTTTACAGATTTTGAATTCATAGAGTTAGGGTTTTTAATATTTTGTGCTTCATCTATAAAAATTGTATTAAAATAAATGTTCTCATATAGCTGATAGTCCCTTCTAATTAAAGGATAAGAAGTAATCCAAACATCTGTATTAATATCGGATTTAATAATGTTTTCTCTTTCTTCTGGTGTACCAATTATTATTGTTGAGTTTAAATCTGGTGCAAATGTTTCAATTTCATCTTTCCAGTTATAGACTAGGGATGATGGACAAACCACAAGAAATTTTTCATCTTTATTCATATCTTTAACTGATTTAATATAAACAATAGATTGTAAGGTCTTACCAAGGCCCATGTCATCAGCAAGTATTCCTCCTAGATTGTACTCTGCTAGAGAACGAAGCCATTTGTATCCAATAATCTGGTAGTTTCGTAACTTAGCATTAATATCCTTTGGAATTGCATAGTCTTTAATTTCTGGATTTAATATATTTTGAATTAAATCAATAAAGTTTTGATTCTTTGTAAAGTTTATTCGTTTATTTTCAAGGGCGTTTTCTAGGTAAACAGCCTTATTATTGGCTAGTTCAATTACCGGCTTATCAAGATCATTATAAGAAACATTAAGGTTTGATAAGATATTCCATACATCTTTAATTAAAGGATCTTCTAAATCAATAAAACTATTATCTTTTAATCTGTAATATTTTTTCTTTACTTTATAGGCTTTTAGTAAGTCTTTTAGCTCCTCTTTTGGCACATCTTCAAATTCAAAATCTAACTCTAATAAATTCAAGCCGCTAGACAAACTAACACCAGCATTTACATTGCCAACTGGGTTGATTTTCATTTTTCTAAAAGCTTCAGAGTAATATATATGACATCTTTCATTTAACTCTTGGATATTATCAGATAACAATTTGAAAATTTTATCATTATTATCCATTATATATCTTGATTCATCAGGCTGAAAACCATAAGAATCAAGCATTTCTATATAATAATCTTCATCCAAAGCTTGTCTTAGGATAATATATTCGTCATTAGGAGGAAATGAAAAGGAATTAAATTCAATGTCACCGTATCTAAAATTAAGTTCAGCTATTACATTTGAATTCTCTACATCTAGGTATATGATAGCTTCTAGATCATCGGTTATAAACTTGTCCTTTATTTCATCTGGGATAGATATTTGAAATGTTTCATTAATTATAGGTAATATTACTTCTAGAAATCTATCCTTATTTGATTCCTTAAAAAATAATGGCTCCCTATTCTCTCCAAGATGATTGTAAAATGGTGCATAGTTTTTTAGGAACCTTTTATTAGGCTGATATATAACTTGATTAATATAGAGTAGTTCACCATTTTGCATTAAAGGAACAACACTATGGTTGCCCATATAATCCATTCTTATTTCATCTTTTATTTCATCCTTTGTTTCATCTTTTTCTATTGATATCTGATATTCAATTTCAGGATTTGTTTTAGAATATACAACATCATTATAAGTGGTCCCATACAAATCTAACGTAATCGGTGTATTATCTAATATATTGAAAAATTGAAATAACAAATATGGTGAAAGAACAACCTCACCTTTATTAAAAATATCGTTATAATATTTAACATTAGACAGTTTTTGTGTTTCATAAAGACCAGTTAAGAAATTCATTATCCGCTGAGATTGTTTATCAAACTTACTAATACCATGTATGAATTTGAAGTTCTTACCTAAAGTTATACTTTTCTCATCATAATAATCATTAATAAACTTCTTGATAGATTGTATCTTGTATAATTGATGACTCCCTGCATGAAAAGATAAATATGCTTTTTGCAAACTGTCATCCATTAGCTCTGGAATAGACAAGGTAACTTTTATTGAAAATGTTTCCCCTTTATGCATAATTAAATCACTATTAGAAAAGTATTCAATTATTTGAAATATTGCCTTATCTTCAGGGTTATCGGGCTCTTCCATTAGATTCTTTTCTTCATAATTTAGTACAAAGAATAAGGCTGTAACAACATGCCTACAGGCACCTTGCTCATCTATATGTTCTGGGCAATTGCAATGATGTTCAAACTTTCCTTCATCTTTCACATTGACAGTAACTTGATATTTGAATTTTTCTTCAACTACTACACGGTACTGTTTTTTACCTTTTGACCATGTAGCGTTTATTATTTTATTATCCTTATAATCTTTAAGGCCTTGTGAATACACCAAATCATTATTTGCTAGATTCCTAATGCCTAATCTTGATAGTCGCAACATATAAAACTCCTTTAAGATATTGCTAATAATAATGTTATCTTACTATTATACCATAGGAATAAATATATTTCATCTTTATTATGAATGAATAGTTTCAATTGACCCAATTTTTATTATACTAAATAATTTCTCTATCAATCTTTGTTATTTCGCCTTCTGTTATGGACTCTATATAGCCTAGGATTTTATCTATGTTGGAGTCAATATACTTTTTGTTGTTTGACACAAGTGCAAAGCCTATACCAATTGTTTGATGGATGTCTTGGTCTTCTACTTCAGCAATAGACACATTAAACTTATTCTTTACTTTTGCACATATACTTTTTACTTCACTTCTCTTTGCTTTTAGAGAGTGAGAATAAGGAATGTATATTTTAAGATTAACAATACCTACAAACATATCTAACTCCTTTAATTTAGCCATAATGATATTATATTATCCATACAATATTCAAAATCTATTTCCTCTATAGTATCTCTTGTTAATATGGGTACTTCTGTTATTAATTCATCATTTATATAATAAATAGCTTTTCCTATAATAGTATCCTTATCAAATGGAGCTTCTAAATATCTTGGCATATAGTATTCAATACATATGATATCATCATTAGAAATTAATCCTTGTATTTCATCTTGATAGTATAAATTAGCAATTTTTTCTTTTCCTTTTGCTACAGATATTGGCACAAATATGTGAGGATAAAATATATCAATTTTATCATAATTTTGAGTCCCAAAATCCATTAATCTTGTTGTATCATTCCATTTGTAATTTTTGTGAGGTGGCCATCCAGATCCTAAAACAGAAGAAACAAATGTATTACCATTTTGTCTAACAGCACCAACAAAGCAATATCCAGCATTATTAGTAAAACCAGTTTTTACTCCTATTGCCCCATCATACATATATAAAAACTTATCTTTATTACTTACCATAAATGAACGGCCATTAGTAAGCTCATTAAATGTCCAACTAGGCGCATTGGTAATAGTTATAAAATCTTGGTTTTGTATTGCATAACCGGCAATTCTAGCTATTTCTACTGCAGTAGTATAATGGTTTTGGGCATCTAATCCATTAGCAGTAACAAAATTAGTATCCTTACACCCTAACTCCTCTGCTTTTTGATTCATCATATCAGCAAATCCTTCTGAACTACCCCCAATATGTTCTGCTATTGCAACTGCTACATCATTGCAAGATTCAAGCATTAATGCATATAACATATCACGCAAATAATACTCTTCCCCTTCTTTAATATGTAATTGAACATCTGGCATTGTGGATGCATGCTTAGAAACTGTAATTACATCATCTAAATTACCATTTTCTAGTGCCACCATGCAGGTCATTATTTTTGTGGTAGAAGCCATGGCTTTTTGTTCATTACCATCCTTCTCATATAAAACTCTTCCACTATCCCCATCAACTAATGCAGCACTAAGGGCATTTAGTTTTATATCATCAATTTCCGATTCCTTAGGTTTATCTAGAAGATTTTTATTACTATCTAATATTAATGTATATAAGTTTTCTCTAGTGTTTGGATCAGCAATACTATATTGGTCCTCTTCATAAAACAGTAATTCATTTAAATGATTATAATATCTTGAAGCAAATATAAGCAATAAAAACATCGTAATAACTATAGATATAATTCTCTTTTTCATATATTCGTCCTATAAATTTCCCTTATTAAAGTTTATAGTAAGACTTGAGAATTTATTCATTTTTTATAAACTAGTCTTAATTTGTTTTCGGTTATTATATAGAGTCTTATAACCAAAATTTAGAGCTAGAAAGACTGATAAACTTGTAGCGGCACATAGGGCTATCATTATTGCAATCTGATACATGATTGCTGTAGTTGGCCTTGTTCCTGATAATATTTGCCCTGTCATCATGCCTGGTAAGCTAATAATACCCATTCCTAACATACTGTTGATAGTTGGAAGGAGTGCTACCTCTATGGCATTATTAACAAGTGGGAGCAGTACATTCCTAGGGTGGACTCCCAAATTTAATAATACTTCAATTCTATTTCTGTCACTTTTAAAGTTATCTGAAAATGTTTTTAATCCAAGGCTTAGACCTGTCATAACATTACCAATTATCATTCCAGCTATTGGAATTGTATATTGAGGATTAAAGAAGTTTTCGCCTACTACTATTACGACAAAAAATATTAAAATTGACACACCTGTAAATGCAATAGATCCAAGTATGACTAGTTTAAATTGATTATTTAAAACTTGATTCTTTGATAAAACTCTATATGCTGAAAATATAACCATAACTACTATGTATATAATAACAAATATAGGATGAGGGTTTTCTAAAATATAAGTTAAGACAAAGCCAGCTAAAACCAATTGTACAGTCATACGAAAACTTGCAACTAATAAAAGCTTGGTTTGATCGATTTTAGCTTTCTTCATTATTAGCAAAACAATAATTAACAACAAATATATTAAAGAAAATTGAAATATATTTAACTCAACAACTCCTTGCATTATATGACCTCCTTCTCTAAGTTAATAGTGTTTTCTGAAAACCTCTCTACTAAAGTAGAATCATGACTCACAATGATTACGGTGATTTCATTTTTCTTACAACATGATAGGATATTATTAATTATTTCATGACTATTCTCACTATCTAGGGCTGATGTAGGCTCATCTAACATTAGCACATCAGGGCAAAAAGAAAGAAATATGGCAATAAAAATTCTTTGTCTTTCTCCACCAGACATTGTGTCACATGAATGATCTAGAGAAAAATTAATATTACATATTTTGAGATATTTTCTCATCTCTTCTTGGGAAGGTGCCTTCTCTTCTCTATATTTATAAAACTCATTGAAGTTATCAAGAATTGATCCTTCAAATAAATATACAGATTGACTAATTAATAGAACTTCTTTTCGTAGCTCTAAGGGTTCTAGCTCCATTATATTGGTATTCTTATAATACACTTGTCCACTACTTGGAGATAAAGTACCATTAAATAAGCGAAACAAAGTTGATTTCCCTGTTCCGCTCCTGCCTGTAATGAAATTTATTTTATTAGCTGCTATTTGAATATGAGGATAATCTATCATCTCCTCAAAACATAAGTATTCCGTTTCTAGAATTATATTACTCATATAAACCCCCTTACCTTTCCCATAATTATTTATTCAATATTACTTATAATTTTTTCGTATACAGTTATTGTCTCGTCTTCGCTATTCTTATTAAAGATAGTTATTCCTTTGTCTGATTCAATATAAATATACTGTGAAATTGATTTATCAACAAATAACTTTACTTGTCCAAGCTCACTAGTTCTAAAATGTCCTTTTAGTTTTGAACCAAGTGCAGAGCCATTAGTTCGTCTTTCTATGGTTGGTAGTTCCTCATGTAATGTGGCACTATCAATAGTTTCCCAACTATATGTATCTCCATACATACCATGAATTTCAAAGTTATCTTGGTTAAAGGATACTTCAACTTCTTTACTTGATATAAAGAGGATTACAACAACAAAAATAGTAGTCCCTATAGTAATAATTAAAGGCAAAGCCAGCTGTTTTCCAGCTCCTTTTCTAATCTTACCTTCTTTATTATAAATATTACCATCATACCTTTGGCCTCTAATTAAGAGGTAAATGGTAGAAAGAATTAAAAATGTAAAGGGAATTGTCATATTTGCTTCAAAGTCTAGGGCAGTCATTATTCCTGCTCCTAAAAATACAATTCCATTAGCATAACCGTAAATTCCCATCAAACTTGAAAAACCCTCTATATCAAACTTTTCTTTTCTTTCTTTTGACATTGTATTATATCCAGATATTAAAAAATACCATTTAAAAACATGAACCGCCAGTCCTATTAATATAAAAGTTACCCCTACTATTATTGAAATCCACATAACAATCTCCTTTTATTATTTACTATTATATATGTATAAAGTTATATTTTAATTATTAACCTAATATATTTTACTTTATAATAAAAATAAATTTTCTAACTATATATTATCATATGATTTCCTTACCTTCTACATTTAATAAAATAAATTCATACAAAGATTTCATATCTTATGACAGGATTAAAAGGCAAACAGCTATAAAGATTGGTTAATTCCATACCTCCATAGCTGTTTTTTTATTATTTAATTACTTTTTCAATTTAATCAATGATTCTCTAATGCAACTGACAGCATCAACTTTATTCGGTTTTGTTGATTCACATTAGAAAGGCCTGGATCATAGTCAATTGCAGATATATTAGCATTCTTATACCGTTCTTTAACTGCTTTAAACATACCTCTTCCAGTAATATGATTTGGCAAACATGCAAGAGGTTGTACACAGAGGATGTTATTAATATCTTTATCTAAATAATCTAGCATTTCTGCTGTTATTAGCCAACCTTCACCTGTATGGTTTCCTAAGGATAAAACATTTGATGCCTTATATGCAAGGTCATCAATTGAAGTTGGTGGTGCAAATCTTTTACTATTGTTAAGCCCCACTACCATCGACCTTCTGTAGTAATCCAAGTAATTGCTAGCAATTCTAGAACCTTCTTTTTTAATAATACTTCCACCTAAATATTTGTTTTTAAAATCTGCATTATAGAGTGAATAATAAAAAAAGTCTAAAAGATCAGGCAATACCACTTCTGCCCCACTATCTTCAATAGTATTAATAATGTTATCATTAGCCATCGGATGGTATTTTGCGAAGATTTCCCCTACTATTGCAACCTTTGCTTTGTCTGTATTATATATTTCCAATTGATCAAAATCATTGATAATATCCTTAATTGATTTATCAAATTGCTTTTTGCCGCCTCTTTGTAATATAATTTTAACTCTTTCATTCCATTTATATAAGAGTTTTTCTGCTGAGCCAGGCACTTTTTCATAAGGTCTTGTCCTATATAAGACTTTTATAAACAAGTCTCCATAGATAATTGCCATTATAAGCCTATTTACTAAACTAGGAGTATATATAAATCCTGGTTGTTTCCCTAATCCTACCACATTTAATGAGATAATTGATACATTTTCAAATCCTGCCTGTCTTAGGGCAAGCTGTAGAAATGGGACATAGTTAGTTGCTCTACATCCACCACCTGTTTGAGTTAAGATTACTGAAGTTCTATTAATATCATATTTTCCTGATTTAAGAGCATTAATAATTTGGCCAATCAAAAGTATACCTGGATAACAAACATCATTATTTACATACTTTAAACCCACATTCACTGCCTCATTATCTATATTTGGTAGGACATCAAGGTTATATCCATTGGCCTTGGCGGCTGCTTGTATTAAGTCAAAATGAATGGGGGCCATTTGTGGTACTAATATTGTATTTGTTTGTTTTCTCTGTCTATCAAATATGGGAGTATTGTAAACTATATTAATATTGCTGGCTTTATATCTGTTTTTTTCCCTATCTCTTATGGCTGCCTTTAAAGACCTAATCCTTATTTTGGCAGCACCTAAATTCTTGCCTTCATCTATTTTGATTAAAGTAAATATTTTACCACCACTAGCAAGTATCTCCTCTAGCTGATCAGATGTTATAGCATCTAGGCCACAACCAAAGGAATTTAATTGTAACAACTCTAAATTATCCTCTTCCACAACTGTTTGTGCTGCCCTATAGATTCTTGAATTAAAAGTCCACTGATCAACAACTCTAAGTTTATCTTCTAAAGGAGATAAGTGAGAGATGCTATCCTCTGTCAAGACTGCAAATCCTAAGGATTGTATTAAGTCAGGAATTCCATGATTTATTTCTGGATCTAAATGATAAGGCTTGCCACATAAAACAATAGCTTTCTTATTGTTCTCATTTATATAATGAATAACCTGGTCTCCCTTTTCTCTTATATCTCTTTTAAATGATTCTTGTTCTTTTGATGCCAAATGAACAGCCTGCCTTAGCTCATTCTTACTAAGATTATACTTTTTAAACACATCAATAAGACGATTAACAATCAAGTCTTTATTATTTAATGATAAAAATGGTATTAATAATTCAATATTATTTTCTTCTATCTCACTAATGTTATTCTTTAAAACTTCACCATATGATATAACTATTGGACAATTATAGTGATTGTTAACATCCTTATATTCTTTAACTTCATAAAACACAGAAGGAAAAAATATTGTCTTAATTCCCCTATCAATTAAATCAAGTATATGACCATGGGCTAACTTGGCTGGATAGCACACAGATTCTGAAGGTATAGTCTCTAACCCTCTTTCATAAAGTTTTTTTGATGATGGTCTTGAAAGTTCAACGCGAAAACCTAAACTTGTTAAAAGAGTAAACCAAAATGGATAATTCTCATACATCCCAAGCACTCTTGGAATACCGATTATCCCCCGTTTAGCTTGGTCTAGAGATAAAGGTTTGTAATTAAACAACCTTTTGTACTTATATTTGTATAGACTAGGAAGTTTATCCTTTTGATTGTTATTTCCTAATCCTTTTTCACAACGATTACCAGATATAAATTTATCCTTATTAGAAAATTTATTAATAGTTAGTAAACAGTTGTTACCACAGACATTGCACCTAGAAAATGTTTTTGTAACACTTAGATTTCTCAATTCTTCAAAAGAAAGCAGGCTTGACTTTATCAAATAGTTATTGAGATTGTCATTATTCTCATGTTCATAATAACGCTCTTTTGCAATTAATGCTGCCCCAAAAGCACCCATTATTCCCGATATTTCAGGCCTAATTACATTTCTACCTGATATGTTTTCAAAGCATCTAAGGATCCCATCATTTAAAAATGTTCCTCCTTGGACAACAATTTTTTTACCTAACTCATCTTTATTACGTAGTTTAATTACCTTATGTAAGGCATTTTTAACTACAGAATAACATAAGCCTGCAGAAATATCTGCAGCAGACGCACCTTCCTTTTGAGCTTGTTTTACTCTTGAATTCATAAATACAGTACATTTAGATCCTAAATCAACAGGTTCTTTTGCATTAATTGCAGCAGATGCAAATTCTTCAACAGACATATTTAGTGAGTTTGCAAATCCTTCTATAAATGAACCACAACCTGAAGAACAAGCTTCATTTAACAATATGTTGTCTATGGTACCCTCTTTAATCCGCATACATTTCATGTCTTGGCCACCAATATCTATTATAAAATCAACACCTGGCAAAAAATAATCTGCTGCCCTATAGTGGCAAACCGTTTCAATTTCACCTATATCAATATGAAGGGCTGCCTTTATAAATGCTTCACCATAGCCTGTAACAGTGCTGTAAGCAATTTCAACACTAGAAGGCAACTTGCTATATATGTCTTCTAAAACAGAAGATAATTTCTTTAAAGGGTCTCCATGATTATTACCATAATATGAATAAATTAACTCGCCATTTTCTCCTATTAATACAAGCTTTACTGTTGTAGAACCTGAATCAATTCCCAAAAATGCTTTGCCATTATAATCTACAAGCTTTTTTTTATTTGCAAATGATTTTTTATGTCTAGTAGAAAACTCTTCATACTCTTCTTGATTTTCAAATAAAGGTGGTAATCTGTGAACATCACTATCTTTAAAAGCAGAGATTTTCTCTATTTTATAAAGTATATTCTTTAAATCTGCCTTTTGACCCTTATAAGAAAGGACTGCCGCCCCAAGAGCTGGAAATAGCTGAGAATTGTTGGGAAAAATTATTTCCTCATCTGTTAAATCTAAACTTGCTTGAAATCTTTTTCTAAGCTCTGACAAAAAATACAATGGGCCACCTAAAAATGCAACCTTGCCTTTAATAGGCATACCACATGCTAGTCCAGAAATTGTCTGATTAACAACAGCTTGCAATATAGAGACTGCAATATCTTCTTTTCTTGCACCATCATTTAATAAAGGTTGAATGTCTGTCTTTGCAAACACACCACACCTTGAAGCAATTGGATAAATTATATTATACCCCTTAGCTAATTCATTAAGACCTTTAGCATCTGTATCAAGTAATGAAGACATTTGATCTATAAATGCTCCAGTCCCTCCAGCACAGCTTCCGTTCATTCTCTGGTCCATGCTACCCTTAAAATACGTTATTTTAGCATCCTCTCCACCTAGTTCAATAGCAACATCGGTTTGCGGAGCCTTATGTTTTATGGCTTTACTACATGCAATAACTTCTTGTTCAAAGGGTATCTCTAGCCACTTTGATACAGAAAGTCCTCCTGAGCCTGTAATACACATCTTACAAGGTATATTACCCAAACTATCATAACAATTATTAATCAATTCCTGCATTGTGCTTTTTATATCTGATAAATGTCTTTTATATTCATGGTATATAAGATTTTTCCCTTCATCTAACACCACTAATTTAATAGTTGTAGACCCAATATCAAAACCTATTTTATAATACATAATTTACTCCTATGTTTGATGATAATAAAGTATATACCTATTTATTATTACCAACCTGCCCTGGAATAATTCTGTATAATAGATTGTTTTAATATAATCTACTTTTCTTTATATGGTTGCTTTATTTCTTCTGGAGTATTTTCCTTATGGTTAGCTGCTCTTTCAATCATAGCTTCGTATTTTTCATAGCCATTAACCTCATACAGACCTTGAATTAACATACGAGCATTTTCTTCTATAGTGTTTTTTTGACTACATCCTACAAGTCATTGTCCGATATACAAAAGCTGATGGGTATTACATAGGGCATAAACACCCGACATGCCAATATTAACAGGATCTATCTTTTTGTTTCTATTCCAGTCAATCATTATAACGTCCCCCTACGGTTTCGCTTCGCTTTCTGCCCGCAATCGAATGATATTGCCCTTTAATGCTTCAAACATCTCTGGGTAGTGACCACACCTTGCCCGCATTTGATTATATTTCGCTTTTTCGCCGTTTTTCTGAACATACTCTAAAACATCGTATTAACTTTCACCCTTGACATGAATACCACACACTCAACGTGCCTTGAGGCGACAATAAAGATGTCGTAAGCTTATATTACCCACCTGGTTGTGCAATAAGTATTTTTCTTAAATATATCTCTTTTCTTCATGTTTCCATTTTTTGAAAAACTCATCTTCTAGTAGAATGAATTCATATGGAGGCAATATGAAATTTATAATTATGCTAACAACGTCTGTAAAATTAAGTTCATAATTTAATATTTTATTACAGAAATTACTCCACCTCTTTTGGATTTCCGGATCTTTAGTTAATCTTAAAATATTAGAAATAGAATCTTTTTCATATGATCTTCCTCTATTAGTTAAGGTTTCATACAACGCTTCCTGCAACTTCCTTCCTTCAAAATCAAATGTTGTAGCTATATAGTATATATCATAAAAATCTTTCATTCTTCCTGTAGTTTCCATTAATGTTATAATCGCATCTACTTTTTCTGCTACAGTTGACTCTAAAGAATAAGTTAAAATTCTTGGCTCTTCAAAATCCGGAAGCAATACCGGCAGGGTCCTCTCAACAGGTAAAGGTATAACAATATCCCCTACCCCAAAGTCTATACTAAAAGGTGTACTTGTTCTTCCAATGATTCCAATCAAGTTTACTCTAACACCATGGTATTCCTTAAATTCACTAATCTTTTCTATGTTTCTAATCTTTATTTCTATAAATTCATTTTCATTATTTATGGAAATTATCTCTTTAATAAGTTTTTCTATAGTATCTATATTGTTAGAATAGTTTTTTAGTAGATAATCAGCATCAATTGTAGGCCTAGTGGTAAATTCACTTATTGAGTATAATAAAAGTCCACCTTTAAGAATCAAATTTTCTTTATAATTTGACTTTGAAAGCCTTCTAATAAACTCTTCCTGACAAAACAAATTCAATAATTGTTGTAATGAAACTCCCTTTTTCTTTGATTC
>CAZUDG010000058.1:0-4099 GCA_964618775.1 uncultured Lachnospiraceae bacterium
AATAAAGGTTTTTATACAATAAAAAAGGAGTTCGTAAAGTTTTACTTAATTAGTAAACACTTTTGACGAACTCCTTATAAAATATAAAATGTTTAATATTTAATTAATACCAACCATTAGCATTCCAGAAATTAAGTGCGTTTTGCCATGAACCGTAACGACCTGCTACATATTGGTTAGCAACACGTTCTTGGTTTTCAGGAGAGTGGTCACCATTCAAATAATTACTACTTAACTGATAACGTCCAATGTATTTACCATTGCGGGCATTGTAGTTTCCACCTGATTCACGACGAGCGATTTCTTCTTTAGCAGAACTTTCGCTTGTGTTACTACTTGGTGCTGGTTGACTCTTGCTAGCAGTTGCTTGTTGTTTTGAAGCAGCTTGTTGTGCTGCGGCCTGTTGTGCTGCAGCTTTTCTGGAAGCCTCTTGTTGAGCGGCTTTTCTAGCAGCTTCTTGTTCGGCAGCTTTTCGTTCTGCTTCTTCTATTTGTTTTCTGATTATTTCTTGTTCTTCTTCAATTGAGATTGCTTGTTTAAATGAAACAGACAAATCGGCAAAATCTTTTGAGATATATCCAATAACATCATCTTTAGAGATTGATACTTTAATCCATTCTTCTAAGATTTCTGATACTGTATATTTTTCATTTTCATAAACAACTGTAAGAACCTTTGCGTCTTCTTTTGCTTCTTCTCTAACATTTAATCCGTTTACTTTTATAGATGATTTAATACTAGCAAAATTATCAATTACTTCATCTTTTGTCAAATCAGTATTTAAATAATCTAGTGCAACATATCCTGCCACGCTACCGGATTCAACCTGAGCCCATCCGTCTTCAAGGCCTATAATAGCAGCAACTTCATCTTTATAAAGCTTACCTAAAATTTTACCTTCTTCATTAGGTAATTCTCTGATGTTAACAAAATTATCAGCGGTGGATATTGCAATTTGAAAATCTTTTGCTGATACTGAACCTATATTAGCGAAGTTCAAGTCTTTATATTTAATAGATTCTATCTTTTCGTCTATCTTTTCTTCTGGAGTTGTTTCCTTAATTGCTGTTGTTTCATTAACTTCTGTTTCTTCAACCACTAAAGGATCAGTTTCTTTGCTAACGTCATTGCTTATTATTTTAGATATAGGTTGGCTAGCTTGAGTTTCTGTTTTAGTAGAGTCCTCTTTGTTAACTTCTCTATCCTTGCTAGATAATACCCTTGCATCTAATACTTGCGCTTGTTCTTCATTAGCTGTTTTAGGTTGATTGTCTGCTACTTCAGCTAAAACAACAACTCCTGATAATGAAAGTATTATAGTAAGTATAATCAATATGCTTCTTTTATTTTTTAAAAACTTTTCTTTCAATTTCTTCTCCTCATTGATTATTTAATTTGTCAAATAAAATTAAATAATGAATAATCTGATTTAATAGCCTCTGTTTCCAGTTACAATTAATATTTTATAAATTCATAATATTTTCCTTTGTTATTTAATAACTTTTGATACAACTAACAATGTTTAATATAGTTTATAAGTATCAAAACTTAGGCTTTTCTTTGGATTGAAACTAATTATACTATTATTTTATGAAAATATCAAGAACTTATTACAAAATTGTTAAAAATATTAATAATATATTTAAAAAGGACCTATTAAAATCAAATTTATTGAGGAAAGATTAAGTGGAATTAATAGTTTTGTGTTTAACAAGACTCATTTGTTACAAAATATATACATTATTATAAAACTATACATCTAAAATATGTTATTTTTATAAAAGTCTACAAACTTTACGGTTGAAGAGTCTTGGGGAATATTGCTATCATAAACAAAGCCAATATTTCTTTTTTCTATAGGAGCAGGAAGAGGTATTTCTAATAAAGAGCCATTATCAAGTTCGTGTTCTATAAATTCTTCTATAACACAAGCAACTCCTAAGCTGGTTTTAGCAAATTCAATTAACAAATCCATACTTGTAACCTCTAATATTTGATTGATATCTATTTTATTAACCTTTAAATATTTATTAATATGTTTTCTGGTTAAATTTTTTTCATCTAAAAGCATAAGATTACATGACTTAAAAATAATAGCAGGATCCATTGCTTTTCCATTGACAGAGTCTTCGCGTATTTTCAGATGGTCTAAGTAAGACTTAGTAGCGACAAATATATCTTGAATTTCACCGACCTTAAAAAAGTTAAGGTTTTTGAGAGAATCAGGTTCATTAACAAGACCTATGTCGATTTTATGTTCTTCAATTAATTTTAAAGTTTGATATGATGATTGGCATTCAATTGTTACATTGATATGAGGGTTATTATGGATGAACTTATTAAGATATGGTAACAACACATATTTACATAAAGTTGTACTAACTCCAATTGTTATGTGGCCAATACCAAGTTCATTCATGTGCTCAATTATTTTTTCACCTGAATATAATTCTTCAAATGCTCGCCCTGTATGCTTGTATAATACTTCTCCTTCATCGGTAAGAATGACACCCCTTGATGTCCTTGTAAACAATTCAACATTTAAATTGTCCTCTAATTTTTTAATAGATTTGCTAACAGCGGGTTGACTTATATATAATTCCTTTGCTGCTTTTGAAATGCTACCATTATTAGCTACTAGGTGAAAAGTTTTATAAAGGGATAAGTCTTTGTAATTCATAAATTTCTCCTTTCATATGGATAATTATTTTAAAAACTGATATATTTAATTTGTTAGTTTTAATATCCAAAATTGATTATGTAAGGATATCGCATCATAAAAAGTGGATATAACTAAAAGTTATACCAAGTATCAATAACATGTATTTCAATTATAACAAAACTAGTGATATAATTAAATAACAATTTAAGAAGAAAATATAAAATTAATATAATAATCAGCTACTAGTTCAAAGATTAGGAACTACTAAAGGAACAGTAAATATTAAGATATTAAGATATAAAGACAAAAAGAAACACAAAAAGAAAGGGAAAGATATGAATTATAAAATAGCAGTAATACCAGGAGATGGCATTGGAACTGAAGTTATAACAGAAGCAATGAAGATACTTAACAAAGTTGGTAAAAGCTATAACCATGAGTTTGCATTTGAAGAAGTGGTAATGGGAGGAGTTTCTATAGATAAGTTTGGAGAGCCCCTTACTGATAAAGAACTGGAAAAGGCAAGGAATAGTGATTCTGTTCTACTTGGTGCAGTAGGTGGTGATGTAGGCAAGAGTAGTTGGTATGAACTTCCAGCTCATTTGCGCCCTGAAGCAGGCCTGCTGAAAATCCGTAAAGAATTAGGACTATATGCAAATTTAAGACCAGCCATTTTATATGATGAGTTAAGGCAAGCAAGTCCTCTTAAAGATGAGATAATAGAGGGAGGATTCGATTTTGTTATAATGCGTGAGCTAACTGGTGGTCTATATTTTGGAGATCGTAAAAGAACAAGTATTGATGGTGTTAGATATGCTTATGATACAATGATTTATAATGAAGAAGAAGTTAGAAGAATTGCAATATGGGCCTTTGAAATTGCTATGAAAAGAGATAAAAGAGTTACTAGCGTTGATAAAGCAAACGTATTAGATTCATCTAGATTGTGGAGAGAAGTAGTAGAAGAGGTTGCAAAGGATTATCCTGACGTAAGCTTAGACCATATGTTAGTTGATAACTGCGCTATGCAACTTGTTAAGGATCCAAAACAATTCGATGTAATACTTACAGAAAATACATTTGGAGACATATTATCTGATGAGGCAAGTATGATTGCTGGCTCAATAGGAATGTTATCATCTGCTAGTTTGGCTGATGATAACTTTGGATTATATGAGCCAAGTGGAGGGTCAGCACCTGACATAGCGGGGCAAAACAAGGCAAATCCTATTGCTATGATTTTATCAGCAGCCCTTATGCTTCGTTATTCCTTTGACCTAGAAGTAGAAGCGAAGGCGATAGAAGAAGCAGTGCAAAAGGTACTTGCAAAAGGTTATAGAACTATTGATATTATGTCCGAAGGACAGACTTTAATCGGAACAAAGGAAATGGGTGACTTTATCTCTGCCGAGATTTAACTGGCTATGTTACGGAACC
>CAZUDG010000058.1:4199-9434 GCA_964618775.1 uncultured Lachnospiraceae bacterium
GCATAATAGAGTTTAATTATAAGGAGGATATAGATATGGCAATGACAATGACGCAAAAGATATTGGCTGATCATGCTGGTATGGAAGAGGTCCAGGCAGGGGATTTAATTATGGCTGATCTAGATATGGTGTTGGGTAATGATGTAACTGGGCCGGTTGCAATTAAAGAGATGAGAAAAACTGGTGCAGACAAGGTGTTTGATAAGGATAAGATTGCTCTTGTGCCTGATCATTTTACGCCTAATAAAGATATTCAATCAGCACAGAATTCTAAATATATGCGTGAGTTTGCAAAAGAGCAAGAAATTACTAATTATTTTGAAGTTGGAGAAATGGGAATTGAACATGCCCTACTTCCTGAGAAGGGTATAGTAGTTGCAGGGGATGTAATAATTGGTGCTGACTCACATACATGTACTTATGGTGCCCTAGGGGCGTTTTCTACTGGTGTTGGAAGTACTGATATGGCGGCAGCTATGATAACAGGTCAGGCATGGTTTAAGGTACCCAGTGCTATAAGATTTAATCTAATTGGTAAAAAACAAAAATGGGTTAGTGGTAAGGATATTATACTTTATATAATAGGAAAGATTGGGGTAGACGGAGCTTTATATAAGTCTATGGAATTCGTTGGTGAAGCTATAGAAGACTTGACTATGGATGATCGTTTCACTATATCTAATATGGCTATAGAAGCTGGCGCAAAAAATGGAATTTTCCCAGTGGATGAAAAAACTATTGACTATATGAATGAGCACTCAATTAGAGCTTATAAAGTTTATGAAGCAGACGAAGATGCAGTTTATGAAGAAACTATTACTATAGATTTAAACAAGATAAGACCTACAGTGGCATTTCCTCATCTACCAGAAAACACAAAGTCAATTGATGAGGTGGGAGATATTAAAATTGATCAGGTAGTAATTGGTTCTTGTACAAATGGTCGTTTTGACGATATAAAGGCAGCAGCTGAGATATTAGAGGGTAGAAAAGTGGCTGGTGGAGTAAGAGTTATTATATTTCCAGCTACACAAAAAGTTTATCTTGATGCACTTAGGGCAGGCTATTTAGAAACCTTTATAAAAGCTGGAGCAGTAGTAAGTACACCTACATGTGGACCTTGTCTTGGTGGACATATGGGTATATTAGCAGAAGGTGAAAGAGCAGTATCAACAACAAATCGTAACTTTGTAGGCCGTATGGGACATACTAAATCAGAAGTTTATTTGGCAAGTCCACAGGTTGCTGCAGCTAGTGCCGTAACTGGTAAGATATCAAGTCCAGAAGATTTAGAAGAGGTTTAAGAAAGGTAGGTTATTTATATGAATGCACAAGGAAGAGTTCATAAATATGGTGATAATGTAGATACAGATGTAATTATTCCAGCAAGATATTTAACTACATCAGCTCCAGAAGAATTAGCAACAAAATGTATGATAGATATAGATCCTGACTTTGTTAATAAAGTTGAAAAAGGTGATATTATAGTTGCCAATAAAAACTTTGGTTGTGGTTCTTCAAGGGAACATGCACCAATAGCGATTAAAGCAGCAGGAGTATCTTGTGTAATTGCAGAAACATTTGCAAGAATATTTTATCGTAATTCAATAAATATTGGACTTCCTATAATAGAATGTCCTGAAGGGGCAAAAGATATAAAAGATGGCGATAAAGTAGAAGTAGATTTTGATACTGGTATTATTAAAAATATAACTACTGGGGCCAGTTACCAAGGGCAAAAGTTCCCAGCTTTTATGCAAAAGATAATTAAAGCAGAAGGTCTTATGAATTATATTGGGCAATAACTAGCACATTGTGGATTGTTGTTACAAGTTGTTGTTTTTCGTGGATAATTTAAGGGATGTTTAAGTATTTATAGGTTTATACTTAGACATCCCTTTATATTTTATATATAATATTAAGGTTTAAAATTGCTTAGTTAGTTCTTCATAAACTTCACTTATTCTTGAATCATTAATCTTAGTATCAAGGAAATACTCCACAGCAATTTTAGCCTGAACTATTAGCATTTCTAGACCATTAACACCATAGATACCTTTGTGTTTGGCCTGTGCAAGTAGTTTAGTCTGTGAGGGGTTGTATATTAGGTCGATTATATGAGTGCAAGAATTAAAAGTCTCTAGATTTAGAGGGCTAGCATCTATTTTTGGATACATACCTAGAGGAGTAGTGTTAATTATTATGTTACCATCTGTATGTTTCTCGTAACATTCTTCAAAAGAGATTGTATTGCTACGAAGTGTGCGACCAACTACGATTATTTCCCTTGCATCTAAATCATTTAATACAGCTATAACAGCCTCGGATGCACCACCATTCCCGAGTACTATTACTTTTTTGTTTTTGATATTTATCTTATGATTTTCTAATGTATATAAAAATCCATAATAATCAGTGTTATAACCTTTAAGTATATTGTTGCTATTAACGATAGTATTTACAGCCCCAATTTTTTTTGCACTATCATCCACTAAATCAAGGTAGGGCATAACGGTCTTCTTGTAAGGAATAGTAACGTTAACTCCCTTAAACTGTTTATCTTTAAGAAAAATATCTAGCTCATCATTATTTAATTCTAATAATTCATATTTATAGTCTGCTAGTTTTTCATGGATAGCTTTAGAAAAACTATGTCCTAACTTTTCTCCAAGTAATCCGTATTGCATAAGATTTTACCTCTCTAATTAAGTGCACATCATTATAAGTTTATTGATTAGTTGTTTTTAATCTTACATAATCATTATGTCTTTTTTACCATTATATAGACTTAATGTCAAGCTTTTAGGACTAATAAAACAATTATTAAACAAACTAGAAAGTCAAGAAAACCTGTATTAAAAGGCTCCCTAGAAGGCATAAATATAAAACATGTCTTCTAGAGAGCCTTTTAATAAATATTATCTATAAAATCATTCTTGTGTTTCATCTTCAGGATCAACTTGTCCTGACTTTGGCACGTGATGATCAAGTCCTTTTCTTTCTGTTGGCACCATAACGTTTTTAACTATCAGGCCTATTGCTGCACCTACACCTATAGCAAGTAAAGAACCAACTGCATCTAACTCATCATTAATTCCTCTAGCAAACAGTAAAGCACCTACGATTAACGCAAGCATGATTACGTTTGCTAATATTTTCTTTGTCTTTAAGTCCATAAGTAATACCTCCCTTCTAGATAATAGCCATGGTTGTTATAGTTTTGAATAAAAAAATAGACAACCATTGCCTGGTTGTCTATTATAAGTTTAATTAACGTGAATTAAAAAACATATCAAAAAAACAGTCTCTAGTATATATAGTTATACTGAGAAGGGTTGGCTCTCATTAAATGCTGCCGTTGGAGTTTAGTTGTGAGAGTCATAATATGTATTCAAGATTGCATTAATTAAAACAGACAACCAAATATTATGGCTACCCACCCTGGTAGCAAATTTCTCACATAAGACCACCATATCCAATAGGACTTAGATGGCTTACTCCGCTAATACAGCTTTCGCAAGTACTGCTTTGACCGCTTAAAATAATTAAGTTCTTGTATATAATATCCGAATTATAGCTAGAAGTCAAGTGGAAAAACAAAACAAATATACACATTGGACAAAACACATAATAAATGCATATTTTGTTGTGCACTTTTATTGTAGCACTAAAATTAAAGGAACTTTATGAATAATGTTAAATTAAAGAGTTATATTTTTATAGGACAAACATATATTATTTTAAGGAGGGTATTTTATGAAAAAAATAGACGAGCTATTGAAAATATTTTCTTTAAAAGTTCGCAATATATTGGCCAAACTTGATATAGATTATGAATTACTTCAGGAAGTTAGATTAAGAGTAAATTCACCTTTGATTATTATATATGACAATCAGGAGTTCTATATAAGCAAAGAAGGAGAACTTAATAAAACTATTGAAAATGCTTTTATTAGTGATAGAAATGAAATAAAAGAAACTATGGAATATATAAGTAATTTTTCCTTTTATGCTTTTGAAGATGAAATTAGGCAAGGTTATATTACCATAGCTGGAGGAAATAGAGTAGGAATTTGTGGGAAAGTAATATTAGATAATGAAAAAATAAGAAGTATGAAATATATTTCCTTTATAAATGTAAGGTTATCTCATCAAGTTAGAGGTTGCGCAGATAAAGTAATGTCCTATCTTTATAACGATACAGGGGAAGAGTGTTATCACACATTAATCATTTCACCACCAAGATGTGGTAAAACAACTCTTTTAAGAGATATAATTAGACAATTATCAAATGGAAATGATAATCATACTGGAATGATGGTTGGAGTTGTAGATGAACGCTCAGAAATAGGAGCTTGCTACATGGGAGTTCCACAAAACGATTTGGGAATTCGTACTGATGTTTTGGATAGCTGTCCTAAAGCAAAAGGCATGATGATGCTGATTAGATCAATGTCGCCAAGGGTAATAGCTGTAGATGAAGTTGGTTCAATTGATGACATACATGCAATTGAGTATGTAATGAATTGTGGCAGTAAGCTGCTAGCAACAGTCCATGGAAATTCAATAGAAGATATAAAGAATAAGCCAATATTAGGAGAGTTAATTAATAAAAAAATATTTGAAAGATATATATTATTAAACAATAAAAATAAGGTGGGCCATATAGAAGGAATATATAATATTGATGGATTGAAAATATATTAAAGTTATTTCTAACTAACTTTTCTTTGAAGGAGGGGTTTAAATGCTTAAATTTATAGGAGCATCGCTAATTATATCTTCATGCAGTGCCCTTGGTTTTTACTTTAGTTACGAATTAAAAACCAGAATTGCGAATTTAAAAGATCTAAAAAAGCTTTTAATATTACTTAGGGGTGACATACAATATGCTAATACTCCCTTGCCAGAGGCTGTACAAGCTTTAGCTAAAAGGCATGACGGTACATATAAGAACTTCTTGAATAATATTTCTAGTCGCCTCATGGAGTTAAATGGTGAATCCTTTGCATCGATCTGGAAAGAAGGAGTAAAAAAGGATTTGCTTCACACTTCTTTAATGAAAGAAGATTATGCCCTATTAAACCAACTTGGTGAAAGTATAGGATATTTGGATAAAAACATGCAAATAAACACTTTAGATTTATATCTTGAACAGATAGAAGTTGCTATTGATGGTCTATCTCAAAGTGTAAAGGAAAAAACTCATTTATATAATTCATTGGGGGTAATGGG
>CAZUDG010000058.1:9534-12962 GCA_964618775.1 uncultured Lachnospiraceae bacterium
GGAAATTTAAGTATGGAAAGGCGTGATTATAAAAATGGAAATAAGCTTGATATTAAGAATTGCAGGGGTTGGCATACTGGTTTCAGTTTTAAATTCGGTGTTAAAACAAAGTGGAAGAGATGAATTAACTTGGATTGTTACAATGGCAGGCTTAATTATTGTCTTGCTTTGGATTGTGCCCTACATATCTGAATTATTTGAGACAATTACAGATTTATTATATTTATAAAGGGCTTATATTAAATAGCTTGTATTAAATGAGATGTATTAAGGAGTTTTTAGAAAGGACTTGTTTTAGAAAGAAGGGGTAATTCTTATGGGACAACATGATAACATGGTAAACATAGCTATTATTGGAATTATCGTAACCCTATTAGGTATGTTATTTAAAAAAACAAGAGAGGAATTTGCGATTTTAATTAGTATTGCAGGATGCTTTATTATTTTTTCCATGGGTATTCCTAAACTTCAAATAATTATTGATGCAATAAACAAGATTCAAGAATACATATCTATCAATAATAATTATATTATGATCTTAATCAAGATTATTGGAATTACCTTCATATCTGAAATTGCAGCAAGTATATGTAAAGATTGCAATTATGGCGCAGTAGCAAGTCAAATTGAGCTATTTGGGAAGTTAACAATATTAGCGACAGGAATGCCCATTTTATTGGCTTTACTTGATACTATCAATGAATTTCTAACTGCCTAAGGACTTTAAGGACAATAAAAATTTGATAGAAGGTGAAGATGATATTATGAGAACTTTATCATTATTATTATTACTATTATTAATAACAAGTATAAGAGTAGATGCCAGCCCTCCTAAAGATGGCTATAAGCAAATAAATTCCTATACAACTAGTGTATCTGTAGATCCTAACATGGATTATGATGAAATACAAAATGTAATTGATGATATTTTTAGTGATAAGAGTGGTTTTAATTTTTCTACTTATGTTAGTGATTTAATAATGGGCAGGGAATCTTTGTCCTTTAAAGATATCTTAGACGGTATCATAGATGGAATAAAGGTAGAGTTAAAAAGCAACATGGGAAACTTTACTGCATTAATTGCAATATCTATTATTGCGGCCATATTTACAAGTGTTTCATATGCTTTTAAGAATAATGAAGTTGCAGATGCTGGTTTTTATATTACTTATCTCTTATTATTTACAATTTTAACAACTTCATTTATTACAGTATCAAGTATAGCAACAGATACCATAGGGTCTATTCTTGACTTCATGAAGGTGCTTATACCTACCTATATAATGTCCCTAGCCTTCAGCACTGGATCGGCTACTTCCTATGTATATTATCAGTCTACATTGTTTCTTATTACCCTGGTAGATGTGATTATATTAAAGGTAATCATACCAATGATTAATATACACTTTATTATATCCATTGCTAACAATCTATCTAAAGAGGACATGCTTTCTAAGTTATCAGATTTAATATCTGATGGTGTTAAGTGGATACTACGAACTTTATTGGCTCTGGTTATTGGTTTAAATGCTATACAAGGATTGCTATCTCCTGTAGCTGATGGCTTAAAGAAAAAGGGACTATTAAAAGCAGCCAGGGTAATTCCTGGAGTTGGAGATGTTATAGGCGGTGTTGCAGAAAGTGTGGTTAGTGCCAGCATTTTATTAAAAAATGCTATTGGCATAGCAGGGGTGGTTGTAATTATAATTGTGTGTGCCATACCATTGTTAAAACTTACAGTAGGTACGCTGGTTTTTAAGGTTAGTGGCGCTGTAGTTCAGCCAATATCGGACAAGCGTTTGATAAATTGTATTGGTGCCACAGCAAATGCTTCTGGACTACTACTAAATACGGTAATTGTGGCTATTGTATTATTTATAGTAACTATAACAATAATTGCTGTGTCTACAACATGAAAATGCTCCTAAAGACAGGTAATAATTTGCAGTTTTCGAAGGTGGGGATAATTTGAATGCAATCTATAGTTGGGTGAAAAGCATTGTTTTTTTTCTAGTACTTATGACAATTATCAATAATTTAATTGGTAAAAGTAGCTATAAAAAATATATAAACCTTATTTCGGGAATGATTCTAATAATACTTGTGGTTAGTCCCTTGCTAAATATATTTAATATAGATGAAAAACTTGATTACTATTTCGATAAAAACGCTTTTATGACATCTGCTTATGATATAAATAGGGACCTAATTCAAATGGAAGAGACACAGTTACAAGTAGTTATAGAGGAATATAAAAATGAAATAAAAAATAAAACAAAACTATTATTAGAAAAGGAGAATTTATATATATCAGAATTTGTAGTTAAAATTGATGAAGATAATAATAGCGATTCTTTTGGTAAAATTGAAAAAATAGATTTGATAGCAAGCTACATAGTAAATAAGGAGTCTGATTCCCTTGATTCTTTAGAACCTATTGAGAAGGTAGAGTTTGAAAAAATAGAAATTGGCCCTAAAGAAGAAACTTATCAAATTCCTGAAACAGAGCTGTCCGATAATGAAATTTATATAAAAAATCTTTTATCAGACTTCTATAATATTAACTTGGATAATATAAATATTAGTATAGAAACATAAATATTAATAATAAATATTAGAATGTTTATATAGTGAAAATATAGATCTAAATATAAATTATTAATATTTTTATTCCAATATGTTTTTATTACTACCGATATGAGGAGAGGCTATGGGAGGAAACAAAGATAAATATAGTAGAAAATTTAAAGAAATATTTGGTATGGATAAGAATTCATATGACAGGAAAAATGTGAGTAATAATACTGATAAAAATGACATAGAAAATACTCAGAATAAAAAAAGTTTAGCAAAGTCTATAGGTCCTTCTAATATTGTGATTTTACTAATGGTTGGAGTTTTGTTATTAATTCTTTCCTGGCCAAGTGGATCAAAAGATGCTGCTAATAAAAAAGCTGCCAATGAGATTGAATCAATAAATGCTAGTTCTAAGGATGAGGCTTCTGTGACAAAAAACCAATCTCAAACTGGAATTTATACTTATAAACTAGAAGAACGTCTAGAAGAAATCCTTAGAAAGGTTGAAGGTATAGGTGATGTAGAAGTTATGATAACATTACAAGGCTCTAAAGAACTAGTTATATTAAAAGATCAACCATTTACAGAAGAACGTATAAATGAATCTGATGGAGAAGGGGGCAAGCGGATATCTTACAATCATTCTTATGAAGAAAATACCATTATGGTTGAAAATGAAGATGGTTCAAAAACACCATATGTATTAAAGGAAATTGAGCCTCAAGTTGAAGGGATTGTAGTAATTGCTTCTGGAGGTAATAATGCCCCGATTATAAATCAAATAATTGAGGCTGCCCAGGTATTATTTGGCGTCCCTGCACATAAAGTTAAAGTAATGAAGATGAATTAAA
>CAZUDG010000059.1:0-1122 GCA_964618775.1 uncultured Lachnospiraceae bacterium
AACTCTATTAGGCAAGTCTTAGATTATGGAGTATCTGCAATTGATCCCAATATAATACTAATGGGAATCCCTAATTATGCCTATGACTGGCCTCTTCCATTTATTCAAGGAGAAACCCAAGCAGAAGCTCTAAGTAATATTGAAGCTATTGAAAGAGCCGCATTTTATAATGTTACTATTGAATTTGATGAACAAGCACAAGCACCATTTTATTACTATACTGCTGAAAATGGTATTGCTCATGTGGTTTGGTTTGACGATGCAAGAAGTATGGATGCTAAATTTCGACTAGTTAATGAATTCAATCTGGCTGGAGTTGGCTATTGGCAGATAATGGACTTCTTTCCCCAAAGCTGGATAGTCGCCCATACCTTATATAACATTGTTAAAATTTAGAGAATTATAAAAGACCTTAATACTTATATTAAGGCAATAATATTATGCATGTGTTCACCTAAACGAAACTGGTCATTCTTATATATAAGTGATATAATACAAAAAAATTAATAAGTTACGGAGGAAAATTATGTACAGTTTTATGAATGACTACAGTGAAGGTGCCCATCCTCAAATATTAGATAAATTAATAAAAACAAGTTTAGAGCAAAACCTAGGTTATGGTGAGGATATTCACTGTAAAAATGCAGCCACTTATATTAAAAACCATATTAATAGAGACGATGTAGATATTCATTTCATTCCAGGTGGAACACAAGCTAACCTTTTGATGATATCTGCCTCCCTAAGACCTCATCAGTGTGTGATATCCGCAGATACAGGCCATATAAACGTCCATGAGACCGGTGCAATTGAAGCTACAGGACACAAGGTTGTTACTGTTCAAACAGATGATGGTAAGTTAAGACCAGAAATGATTCATGAAGTATTAAATTACCATACTGATGAGCATATGGTACAACCAAGAATGGTATACCTATCCAACTCTACTGAACTGGGAACAATATATACAAAGGCTGAATTATCGGCGATTTCAAATCTTTGTAAACAAAAGAATTTATTATTGTTTCTAGATGGCGCTAGACTTGGTGCTGCTCTTACTGCCCATGAAAACGATTTAAGCATAAGAGATATTCCTGAATTAGTAGATGCCTTTTATATTGG
>CAZUDG010000059.1:1222-8082 GCA_964618775.1 uncultured Lachnospiraceae bacterium
CGAATTATCTAAAGAGTTTTTGTTCTCTATACAAAAGAAAATAGATAAAGACCATAGTGCTGTTAGGTTTGTTACTTCCTGGGCCACAACTCCAAAAAGCATTGATGCCTTTAGTGAATGTTTAGAAAAGTTAAATTAGTTGTTATTTATTCAATAACTATTCAATAATAAAAGAAGGTAAGTAGAAATAGTTTCTACTTACCTTCTTTTATTATTATGAATATCTTTACTGCAAATTAGGAATATTAACTCATAAAGCAGAAGTTAAGGCTGTAGTTGAAAACATTTAAAATATTCAAAAGTATTTTTTCTACAAGCTGATTGATTGAATTGAGGTGGATTAATGTTTACAGATCTACGACTAACCCAGGCCTATAAGAATGCTAAGGTTGAAACCTTTGATAAGAATTCAAAGTATATATTTTTTAGTGATAGTCACAGGGGTGATGATAGCGCCTCTGACGAGTTTGCAAGGAATCAAGCTATATTACTTTATGCCCTAAATTATTATTATGATAGAGATTATACCTATGTTGAAGTAGGTGATGGGGATGAATTGTGGTATCACAAAGAATTTAGACATATTCGTTTGGCCCATAGTGATATATTTGAAGCAATGAAGAAATTCTATTTAGATGATAAATTAATCTTACTTTATGGTAATCACAATATATATTTAAGCAGCAAAAGGTATATAAAAAAGAATCTTTATTATTATTACGATGAGTATACACAAGATATTCATGATCTTTTTAATGGCTTAAAACCTTATGAATCCCTAGTCTTAAAACAAAAGAAAACAGGACAAAAAATTCTTGTTGTACATGGCCATCAAGGTGATTTAATGAATGATCAATTATGGTATTTAAATATGTTATTAGTTCGTTATTTTTGGCGTTTTATGCATTTGGTAGGTTTTCAAAATCCATCTAGTCCAGCAAGGAATCATTTCAAAAGACATAAGGTTGAAATTAATTATAAGAAATGGATTAAAAAACATAAAATGATGCTCATATGTGGCCACACCCATAGGGCAAAGTATGCCAAACTTTCTGAACTTCCATATTTTAATACTGGATGCTGTATCCACACTAGGGGTTTTAATGGAATAGAAATAATAAATAACAAAATACTTATGGTTGACTGGAGGATACGGGCTAATGAAAAAGGGAAACTTGAAGTATTGCGAAGTGTGATGAGGGGACCTATTCCTATAGAACTCTTTGATATGAATAGAAAAAGGCCAGTTCGTTAGAACTGACCTTTTTCTATTCATGTTAGTATTTCTTTTTGTTTAAAAATTACTAAAAACATGTTGAACCCATTTCAATACGTCATCATATACTTCTTCTTTATTAATTTCATTGAGCATCTCATGCCTAGCATCCTTATATAACTTTATCTTTACATCTTCTAAGTTAGCAACTTCCTTATAGAGTCTATAGGTTTCCTTTACATCCTTTGTATAATTACCAACTGGATCCATAGTACCTGAAAATATATACATAGGTAAGTCAGAGGGAACCTTTTTAACATTTTCTATTTTTGCATTTCTATTAATACCATCTAGCATATCAGCATAAAAACTTCCAGTACATATAAATCCACACAAGTCATCATCAATATATTCTTTTATTACATCCTTATCTCTAGTTAACCATTCTACAGGTGAATCAAGGCCAAATTTACTATTATATCTTCCAAAGAAAACAACTTGAAGAAAAGGAGATTTTTTCTTAGGTCCATGTATTTTAGAAACAAGCTTGGAAAAACCAAGGCCAAACTTTCTTGTAAAAGACCCAACCCCATTAGACGTGCCAGATAAAACAACCCCATCAAACTCTGACCCATATTCTGAGACGCATGTTCTAGCAAGTATAGACCCCATACTATGACCAAATAGAATTACAGGTAGGTCTACATGGTTAGATTTGATAGTTTTAAGCAAAATGTGGATGTCGTCTATAGGTAGATCCCATCCGTCTTTTCCAAAGTATCCTAATCTATCCATAGCAATACCTGTTTTACCATGCCCTCTATGGTCTGGTGCATAGACAATAAATCCATGTTGGTTTAAATAGTTAGCAAATTCCCCATAACGTAGTGCATGCTCTGCCATTCCATGAAGAAGTAAGATTACACCTTTTGCGCTTGATTCTTTCTGCATTAACCAACGATAGTAATAAATATCTGTATCTTCTTTTGCCTTAAATTTAAACTCTTCTCTTCCCATGTCTTCAGTCCTTTCATGATATAAAATTATTTTTTATAGTAAATAAATACTCTTATAGATATTATATCATAACTTTGCAGATTAGGAACTCGATAGCTAACGCTATCTCGTTCACGTTGCATAATGTTTATTTTGATATTATTTATTCCTTATAAGGTTCGATATGGACTATTAGTTGTAGATTTGGATTGATTTCTTCTTTGATTTTTGTTTCTAATAGATGGGATAATTCATGAGAATTTTCTACGCTTAACTCTGGATCTGTCATAATATGCATGTCAATATGGATATCATTATTGCTACCCCTACTCCTAACTTTATGAACATCTTTGATAGAATCAAAATTATTGGCTATTTCAATAATCCGATCAGTATCAACTATGGCACTATCAAGTAAAATATTACTATTATCTTTAAAAATCTCATAGGCTGCATAAAATATAAATCCTGCAATAATAAAAGATACAATAGAATCAATGACTGGTGGTAGGCCTAATTTTATAGAAATCAAAGTAATAAGAACCCCTATTGAAACAAACACATCACTTTTTGTATGAGCAGAATCAGATATTAGGATTTGACTGTTTAGCTTATGGCCAGCTTTATATTCATAAATACTCACAAATATATTAATTGAAATTGTTAATAACAAAATTAATATATATGGTAAGGCGACATTGGGTTTTACAGGATTAATCAGTCTTTGAATTCCTTCTACTATAACTTTAATACCAACTACAATTAGCATAATTGAAATAAATATTCCTGCAATCATTTCATATTTCTTATGTCCATAAGGATGTTCTTCATCAATAGGCTTTGAGGCAAAATATATGCCAATTAATCCAACTATATTGGAAGATCCATCTGTTATTGAATGTAATCCATCGGCTGTCATACTATTACTTTTTATTATAATACCTATACTTATCTTTAGAAAGGCTACAAACAAGTTAGCAAACAAAATAATCCACAGAACCTTACTAACCTCTTTATAATTGTCTTTCATACACATTTCCTTTCATAAAATATTTTAAAAAATCCTGTGAAACCAGTATAGTCCCACAGGAATTTCTGCTGCCATTATGGCCTGGCCATTATTTTAAATGACCTGCCATGTACTTATTAAATTTTGAGATTAGACATAATGGCTTTAACCATCTAATATAACATATTCAATACGCTTGTCACTTGTTAATGCAATACCACTTAATAAGAATATATAAGACACATTTTATTGATTGCTACTTCTCTACTCTACAACTACAAGATAGTCTGTAACTCCATATAATACTTTATCATTGTATACTACTCTGGACCAACCTTTTGCTTGGTCCACTCCTGTACGAACTGCTATCTCACCATTTAATAACTGATGATCCACTGTATCGATAGAGGTGGTGGGTACTAACCTTAAATTAGTCATTTCCTTTGCTGTTACTTGTTCATTTACTGCTACAAAACTCATGCCTGCTTCAGGATTATCCAGGCTAGGTGTGGCAATTGTAGTTCCCTGTGATTCTTGTGTCTGTGTTATTGGTTTTTGATAATTTAGATCAGTGGTAATATAATTACTTATGACATAATATATTTGCCCATCTATCTCTAATCTTGACCAACCTTTGTCTCCTTGTCCTGTCCTTCTTGCAACTTCACCATTATTTAGCTGCCCCTTAACCAGGTCACTCCCCTGTGAACTTGGTAGAGACCTTAGGTTAACAACCTCTTTGGCTGTCACTTGTTCGTCTACATTCGTAAAATTTTGTCCATTTATAATATTGGGATTATTGCTTATACTTGTATAGTTTAAATCTGAAGTCAGCAAAGAACTTCTTGCATACATATTCATACCATTATAGATTATTTGGGACCATCCATTATCACCAATTCCAGTTCGTTTAGCAATATCACCATTTTTTAAAATGCCTACAACCTCACTTCCAGAAGTAGAAGGAAGATTTCGCAAGTTGGTTTCATTTTTTGCTGTTACTTGTTCGTCTACTGTCTGGAAATTAACTAAAGCTCCAGGGTCTGGCGAAACAATGTCTCTAGGAGTGTCATCTTTTGCTTTAGCTTCTTTTTCAAATCCAAAGTATGCTACATTCAAGTCTACTGAATTATTAATTCCTGCAACAAGGCCATTACTTGTATATTGCCACATCTCATGAACACCTGAATATGAAGATTTAGATGTTATTGTAAAATTGCCTGGATAGTGAGCTACCCATATTTTATATTTACTACTTAATTCACTTGTGTTCCACTGAGAATTATTTTCTAATTCACTCTTAGCCGCATAAAACATAGGAGTATAGCCTTTAGTTTGTATTTGGTCTAAGAAAGTAATAGCAAAATTACTACGATCTTCTATTGATAGATTATATTGTCTATTATTAGGGTTTGTAAAGTTTTCACAGTTATAAACAACAGGGTAGGTTATGGGATAAGGTCCAATAAACTGGCTAACCCAATTGGCTTCTTCTATAGCTTCTTCTTTACTAATAGCTGTTGAAAAGAAATATACTCCAATCTTTATTCCATTAGCCTCTGCTTGTTGTAAGTTGTACTCTGCATAAGGGTCTTCTTGGATAACACCCTTATCAAGGGTACGGTAACCCACTCTTATCATAGCAAACTCTACACCAGAATCTTTTACCTGCTTCCAGTCAATAATACCTTGCCATTTCGCTACATCAATTCCATATGTGTTATTATCGTTTTCTCCTTCTGCTTTTGCAATATCTCTAATATCTATCGAAGCCCCTGAAGAGCTGTTGTTTTGTGGGTCTCCTATATCGTCAAGAGGTGCTTTTTCCACATATATATTATCCTTATCGTCATCTTCTAGGTTTTGTGAATCTATACTTTTGTCTCCATCATCTATATCCTTTGTACTTTCTCTTGTTTCATTGCCACTTACTTCTTTACCTTGATTTTCAGGATTGTTTTTTCCAGCAAATGTTTGACCTATTTTAAATCCTAAAAATATTACTGTGGCTGTAGCTATAATAATAGCAAATACAATAGTAATAGTTTTTTTATTCTGTCTTATAAAGTTCATAATATCATTAGCTTTATTATTCATATATGTCATTAACTCCTTCACTTCTAGATAATTATTATAATATTCTAATTTGTTATTGATGTAAAGTCTTTTAGTTGTAAATATCTGGTTTATTGCAAAAGAATCAAGGTTATTTAACATCAAGATATAGACAAAAAAGCCATTTATAAAATAATGATATCATTATCTTATAAATGGCTTTTCATTAGTGACCCCAAGGGGATTTGAACCCCTGATACTGCCGTGAAAGGGCAGTGTCTTGACCACTTGACCATGGGGCCAGTTCTCAATGCTTTTTTTGCGCTGACAAATTGTATAATACTATATTATTGAAGATGTGTCAATGATAAAATTGTTTTTTTACTTAATTGTCAAATTTTATCGAATTAAAGCTTATTTTTGATACATTTCTTCCAACAGATATAATTATAAATAATGAAATGTTACTCTTCAAAGTTGAAATATTTGTTTTCTATTACTCTCTCCTCAAATTATATATGGTAAGACTAATTCTGCTAATCCTAAAAATATAAAAAATCCAAATACATCAGTTGTTGCTGTTAAAAATATTGACGAAGAAAGTGCAGGATCTACACCAATAGACTTCATGACTACAGGTATCAAGAATCCAAACAAACTTCCAATAATCATATTACCAATCATTGCAAGCAGTACAATTAATCCTATATATGGGTTGCCATACCTAATAAACATAATAAAACCTGCAAGTCCACCAACTGCTAAGCCATTTATTAATCCAAGGCCTATTTGTTTAAATACTAATGTCCAGTCCTCTTTTATATTTAATTCACCAAGGGTTAATCCTCTTATAACAACAGACAAAGATTGATTTCCAGAGTTTCCTCCTAAAGTAGCTATTACAGGCATCATTACCGCAAGTACTACTACCTGTGAAATCACATCTTCAAACATCCCAATTACAAAAGATCCCAAAAATGCTGTTGCAAGGTTAATAAACAGCCAAGGAAGTCTCTTTTTTACAGATTCGGATAATGTAGAATGAACTCTTTCTTCTTTACTAACACCACCAAGACCAAGTAAGTCCTCTGTATGCTCTTCAACAATAACATCAATAATATCATCAACTGTAATAATTCCTAATAAGGCATTATTGTGATTTACAACAGGAATAACTGTTAAGTCATATTTAGAAACAAGGAGGGAGACATCTTCTTGTGGTATTTCTGGAAAAGTAGAAATCACATTATCGTTCATTATATCCAGCAGCTTGCTGCCTGCTTGAGCTGTTAATAAGTCTCTTATACCTACTGTTCCAATTAATTTCAAATACCTATCAAGTACAAATATTACATCTAACACTTCTGTCTTGGGTCCAATGTGTTTAATTTTTATAATTGCTTCTTCAACAGACAAATTTCCTTTTAGGGCCAAATATTCTGTGGTCATTATTCCACCAGCTGTATCTGATGCATATCCAAGAAGATGCTCAATCTCATTGGATTCTCCCTTTTTCATAGATCTTAGGATGTTTTTTCTTAATTGAAATGAGAGGTTGCCAAGGATGTCAGTTACATCATCTTT
>CAZUDG010000059.1:8182-12002 GCA_964618775.1 uncultured Lachnospiraceae bacterium
TGTTTTTTCTTAATTGAAATGAGAGGTTGCCAAGGATGTCAGTTACATCATCTTTAGACATATGGGAAAATATATCAATTATATCTTTATTACTATAATGCTCAATTATTCGTTTTTGTAATGAGTTTTCTGACTGTTCGATTACCTTTGCTATATTTTCTTTATCAATTAATAAACAAAAACCTCCAAGCAGACTATCATCTATATCTTGCAAAATAATGGCAATGTCAATCGGATGCACTTCATCAAGTATTTGATATAACATCTCTTTATCATTTTCTAATAAGCTTTTAACAAATAAGTCTTTTGTTTCTAACATGACCACCTTCCTTTCAAAATCTATCTCTATAACAAACAATTAACAAAATTTATTAATTGTTCATAAGTCTAGTTATGTGTAGTCTTTAATAGACAAAATTACATCACCATAGAATTCAGTTATTAATTTATGAAAATTAAAAACAAACCTTCATCAAATTCAGGCTTTGATGAAGGTATATAGTTATACTCTACAATCTCGTTCAAGCTTTGACTCTATTTGGCGTGAAGTTGCGTTGAGTTAAGCCTTCTTTATCGACAAAACTTGTTAACCTGCGCAGAATGTTTCCATCCTTTTGCGGTAGCAACCCATATCCTTATAGTAGCCTCACCTACCGAGCTATATTTACTTTTTACAACATTAAGTATATGCTTTTTAAATTAACAAGTCAAGAAATCTATATTCTATGAAATGTCCTTTGTGATTCATTTATGATAATGTCTTTATAAGGTTTTAATTATAAAAAGTAATGAATGCGAACACTTCAATAAAGTTAGAATAATATATTACTATATAAAACTAAGAAAGTGTGATTGGTTTGCACTACAAGAATCAAAATAACAAAAAAAGAAATTATTCTAACAATAATAGGATGAATATGCAAGATTACTATAGAGGTTTCCCAAGTTATAGTGGCGATAGTCAATTCACCTACCAAAGACAAGAGTTTCCTTATCAAGGTTCCCCTAATAATGGACCATATGATGGTTGGCCAAATGATGGCATGCCTAATGATGGTATGCCTAATAATGGCATGCCTAATGAAATGCCTTTTGAACAACCTCAAATGTCTCCTGGAAGACAACCAAGTCCTCAAAGGCCATCAGGCCCTCAAATGCAACCGAGTCCTCAAAGGCAACCAAACTTTAATAACCAAAGACCTGAAACTCCTATGAATTTTGAAGATATGGGACCTGAGCCATTTGCGTTGAACATTGAAGAAGCAGCAATTAGAAATAATAATTATCGTCAAGTAATTTGGACAGGTGAATATCTACAGGTAACCCTTATGAGTATTGATGTGGATAGTGACATCGGTTATGAAGTGCACCCCGATCTTGATCAATTTATAAGATTAGAACAAGGTCAAGGATTAGTTCTTATGGGTGATTCCGTGGAAAACCTAGATTACCAAGTACCTGTATATGATGATTTTGCCTTTATTATACCAGCTGGCAAATGGCACAATTTAATTAACACAGGCGATGAACCAATGAAATTATATTCTATATATGCTCCTCCACACCATGACCCTGGTGCTGTTCATCAAACTAAAGAAGAAGCAATTGCTTCTGAATCAGCAATAGAAAACGAATAAGCAATTGCTGTTGAATAAGCAATGGAAGACGAAGAAGATTAATCAGAATTTTTATAATTATATTTGATCTAGTCCTGGTTGCAAAACAAATAATAAGCCTGAATTGTTTAGATTTTTTCATATGTCTATACGGTTCAGGCTTTTTATCTCTTTAAATACTTTACACTGTTTTACCTTCATTAAACTATTTTTCATATTAATTTTTTTCCAATATTTAAGAACCAGCCAAATCATCAAGGGTTTTAAATGTATAGCCCATATCTTTCCACTCACCTAATAACTCATCTAATATCTCTGCATTTGTCTCCGAAGTACTGTGAAGTAACACAACAGCCCCTGGATGAATTCTTCCTATAAGTTTATCAAAGGCCTCTTCTTTTGTAGGTTGATTATCTTCATACCAATCTACATAGGCTAGGCTCCAGAAAAATGTCTTATAGCCAAGTTCATTAGCTAGCTCTAAGTTATCTTCACTATAGATGCCTTGAGGTGGACGGTAATACTTTTTCATCTGCTTGCCTGTTGCTTTCTCATATTCAACTTCTAAATCTATTAATTCTTTTTCAAAGGATTCCTTGTCTGAGATCTTAGACATGTCTGGATGGGAATATGTATGATTTCCTACTATATGACCCTCACTAACCATTCGATTTACTAAATCTGGACTAGTTTTAATATAGTTCCCAACTAGGAAAAATGTGGCTGATACATTATGTTTTTTGAGTGCCTCAAGTATTGTAGGTGTATAGCCATTTTCGTAACCCGCATCAAATGTTAGATATATAATCTTTTCACTAGTATCATCTAAATAATAAGCACTATGTTTCTTTAATTCATCTATTGTGGCGTTACCCGTAGGCGGTTGGCCTTCTGTTTGAAATCCCAGTCCCCAATTTTCACTGTTCTTAAGAAATGATGGTTTAATGGAACCACTTGTTAAAACCGCAACTCCACCACCAAAGAAGTAACATAAAACTAAGAATAGTAAAACTAACAAGGTCTTTTTGGCATTAATTTTTTTAAAATTGTCTTTAGTTAAATCTGACAATTTAACAAAAAAGGTTTTTAGGTTTTCTTTCATCAGACTCTATTTCTCCAAATTATTGATTATTAAATTATATTGAAGAAATGTCCGAATAATGCATGTACACTAGTTTATTATCTTTTTGTTATATCATTACATGTCAAAGTATTTATTTTCAAATTCCAATATAGCCCTTTTTACTCACCTTTTTAACAATATAATCATAATCTTTATGAGGTATAATACAATCGCTACAGTCTTTTAAACCATTTTCAAGTATTTTATACTTTCCACCACAATTTTTATATTGATAAAGGGGGCAATAACAAAACAAACAGTTAAATTCATCTTTATTAACAACTTTGTGGCATGGAAAATATTCGCAAGAAGTGTTTTTAAAATATTTATATGACATAATTACTACTCCTAATTTTTAATGTGAAATCACTTATTATTATAAGATTATGATAATATACTTGTTTCTTTTTAGCAATTTCTTATTATTCTATTTTTCACAAAACATATATAGCAGCATATAATAAAATGAATAATTTAACAAAAAATAGAGGTTGTTATGGAATTTTGTTATGGTGATAAGAATCATGTAAGAATACTTGAAGAGGCACAATTTTGGAAAAGACAAGAGGCAGAACACACAGTTGTTATTCGTCAAATTGTAACCAATCTAGAAGCTCCCTATGTTTCAAAAATGCAAGAATTGCAGAGAATATTTAGCCAGACTGAAGGTACTGTTGATCAGTATATGAAAAGATTACGCCGTACCTGTTATGAAATTACACCTGAAGTTTTAGAAGATATTATTTGCTTAATTGAACTTACACTAGAACAAAGTGAAGATTTTGTAGAATATCTGGGAATAATAACAAAACAAAGTCAAGTAATTAGATCAAACCCAGTAAATGGAATTGTAATAGCCCATATAACAAGAGAATCTGAATATTATATTGGAATAGCTAAGGCTTATTTAAGTCAGGTTTGTTAATTTCATTGATCAAAAATAGCAAAAAGGCACACTATGATGTAATCTTTTCGTATCTAATAGTGTGCCTCATTTTTATTATTAAATTTCTTTAAGATAATACTTTAGACAAGAATGATTTTAATCTTGAGTGTTGTGGATTACCAAATAATTCTTCTG
>CAZUDG010000060.1:0-3277 GCA_964618775.1 uncultured Lachnospiraceae bacterium
GTACCGTAAAACAAGGAGGTAATATATGAATTTAATTGTTGCAGTTGATAACAACTGGGCTATTGGTAAAGATAATAACTTATTAACATCGATACCGGAAGATCTAAGGTTTTTTAGGGAGATGACAACTAACAATGTAATTGTAATGGGTAGAAAGACTTTGGAGAGTTTTCCAAAAGCGAAACCATTAGCTAATAGAACCAATATAGTTATTACTAATAATCCTAATTATAAAGCAAAGGGTGTTACTTTGGTTTATAGCATAGATGAGGCTATGGAAGAGATTAAGAAATATCCAGCAGAAGAAGTTTTTATCATTGGTGGACAAACTATATATGAACAATTTTTGGATTACTGCCATGTTGCTCATGTTACTAAGATAAATTATTCCTATGATGCAGACACATATTTCCCCAATCTAGATGATAAGGATGGCTGGGAGATTCAAGGAATATCAGAGGAGTATACTTATCATGATTTAGACTATAAATTCTATAAATATGTCAACAAAAAAGCTAAGGAATTTTAAATGAATGATATTATAAGCAAAATTAAAAACAATCCCCTTTTTCACAGTATGGAAGAAAGGGACATTGAGCAAATCTTAAAGTGTAGCAAGGCAGAAGTGAAGAAATATTCAAAGAATCAAAAGATATTTAGTCAAGAAGACCCTCCGAAATCTTTGTATATACTGGTTTCTGGTCTTGTAGTTGTATGTAGAGATTCTCTTAATGGAAAAAGATATATAGTAACCAATATTCAAGAAAATGAAATGTTTGGGGAAGTTTATGTTTTTCTTGAAGAAGAGGAGTATCCATACTATGCTCTTGCGACAGAAGATTCTAGTGTGTTAGAAATACCCAAGTCATTCTTTTTCCATTATTGCAAAAACGATTGTAATAAACACAACCACCACCATAATAATAATAACAACAACCACAATAACAACCACAACAACGACTGTAACAACCACAACAACATGATAAGAAACATGCTAAAGATCTTAGCTACAAAGGCATTTTTCTTAAATAATAAGGTCCAGTTATTATCCCATGGAAGTTTAAGACAAAAAATTGCAAAGTACCTTTTGGGGCAATTAGATGAATCCATGTATGTTAAATTAAGTATGAATAGGGAAGAGTTTGCAGATTATTTAAGTGTGGCTAGACCTTCCTTATCTAGAGAGTTAAACAAGATGCAAGCTGACGGACTTATAGAAGTAGATAGGGATATCATTAGAATTCCAAACTATAATAACTTATTAGATTGTGTAGAAGGTATGGAATTTTAAAAATAAAATCATATTTGTAACATTTGTTACAGAAATAAATCTGGTTCTGTTATATCATTAATATGGTCACAAGGAAGTGGCAGAAAAAATGATACAAAAAGAACTTTATAAAACAGTTTAAAACTGTATTAAAATATTTTAGGAGGCTATTATTTATGGCAAGCAATGTACAAGATTACAAAATGTTTTGTTATCAATGCCAAGAAACGGCAGGAAACACAGGATGTACTAAAGCGGGTGTATGTGGTAAAAAATCTGATACAGCCAACTTACAAGACTTACTTATCTATGCATCAAAAGGTTTATCAGATGTTACAAGAAGACTTAGGGCAGAAGGAAAAGAAGTTGGAACAGACGTTAACCATTTGATAGTTTTAAACTTATTTACAACTATCACTAATGCAAACTTTGATAATGACGTGTTTTATGATCGTATAAGAATGACTATTAATGTTAAGAACGACTTAATTAATAAATTAGATAATAAAGAGGGACTTTCAGAAGCAGCTCTTTATGATGCTAATAGTAATGAAGAATTTGATGTAAAATCAGAAGCTGCAGAAGTTGGTGTACTAGCTACTGAGAATGAAGATGTTAGAAGTCTTAGAGAATTAATTACATACGGACTCAAGGGCCTATCAGCTTACTTAAAACATGCTAATGTTTTAGGATTTGATGATGAAGAAATTCAAGTGGCACTACAAGATACTTTGGCAAAACTTTTAGATGATTCTTTAAGCGTTGATGAACTAGTACAATTAACACTTGATACTGGAAGTCAAGGTGTAAAAGGAATGGATCTACTAGACAAAGCTAACACTTCAACTTATGGTAACCCAGAGGCTACTAAGGTTAATATTGGTGTTCGAAACAACCCTGGTATAATTATTTCAGGTCATGACTTAAAAGACCTTGAGCAATTACTAGAACAAACTAAGGGAACTGGTGTTGATGTATATACTCACTCAGAAATGCTACCAGCAAACTCTTATCCAGCATTTAAAAAGTATGACAACCTAGTTGGTAACTATGGAAATGCTTGGTGGAAACAAAAAGAAGAATTTGAATCATTTAATGGTCCAATTCTTATGACAACAAACTGTATAGTGCCACCAAGGGATAGTTACAAAGGTAGACTTTACACTACTGGTTCAGCAGGATATCCAGGATGTACACATATTCCAGGTGAAGAAGGTCAAGTAAAAGATTTCTCAGAAATCATTGCACATGCTAAGAAAACTGCACCTCCTACAGAAATCGAAACAGGAGAAATTGATGGTGGATTTGCTCATGAACAAGTATTTGCAGTTGCAGACGCAGTTGTTGATGCAGTAAAAACAGGCAAAATCAAGAAATTCTTCGTTATGGCTGGCTGTGACGGAAGACAAAAAGGAAGAAATTACTACACAGACTTCGCACAAGCTTTACCAGAAGAGACAGTAATTTTGACTGCTGGTTGTGCAAAGTATAGATACAACAAACTAGAGCTTGGTGATATCGGTGGAATTCCACGTGTTATCGATGCTGGACAATGTAATGACTCATACTCATTAGTAGTAATTGCATTAAAATTAGCAGAAATCTTTGGTGTTGATAGTGTTAACGATCTACCAATTGCATATAACATAGCTTGGTACGAACAAAAAGCTGTAATTGTACTTCTTTCACTACTTTCATTAGGTGTTAAAGATATTCATTTAGGGCCAACACTTCCAGCTTTCCTTTCACCAAACGTTGCAAATGTACTAGTTGAGAACTTTGGCATAGCACCAATTGGAACTGTTGAAGATGATATTGAATTATTCATGGAAGCTTAATTAGATTGTAGATAAGATTACAAGTTTATATATAGCTTTTGAATATATCTAATGCATTTAATATATAATAAAAAATATAGAATTATATAAGGGCTGTTACAATTGAACACATTTCCGGTCTTTGGTTATATTCAATGTAACAGCCATTTTATGTAATAAAATTGTTTAT
>CAZUDG010000060.1:3377-6267 GCA_964618775.1 uncultured Lachnospiraceae bacterium
CCAATACACCATTGGTTATATAACAAAATTCAACTTCAAAACAAGATAGTTGAAGACGTTTTAAGTTTAGCCAAAGAAGATTATGATTTAAATTATAGAGAAGATTTAATTAATAAATACGGAGCAGTTGAAAGTGGACCATTAGAAGAAGCAATAGATGAAACCAATATACATGGCTGGCTACAAGATCAAATCCATATTGTTGAAAACCATTTAGCTTATCTAGTTACTAATCTATTAAAGGAACAACCAAAAGCATTTGAAAAAATAAAAGAAATATATAGGAATATAGGAATTAAACAAGCAGGAGACTCAATGTTAAGTGATAAATCCACAGTATCAGAGATCTATAAAGCAGCTATCAATGATAGTCTACTAGACGGGATGCCATGTGATCATGTAAACTCAGTAAACTCCCAAGACGAAAATGTTATCACTTGGAAGAGAAACCTATGTGTCCATGAAGAATTTTGGAATGATGTGGATGGAGATGTATCAAATTATTATGTATTTAGAGAAGAATATATTAATGGATTTCTTGAAAGTCTAGGTGCTACTTATGAAAAGGTAGATGCTTCCTCCTATAAAATTTCAAAATAATAGGGTCTGGGAAAAGGAGATAGAGATGAACAGCAGTATAGAAATAATGGTTAATGAACACAAATACATCAAACGTCTACTAAAGGTGGTTCGTAAAGCCAGTTTAGATATATTTAATGGTGGGCAAGTAAATGTTGATGATTTTGAAGATATAATAGATTTTATAAGAACTTATGCAGATAAACATCACCATGGCAAGGAAGAAAAGTTTCTTTTTGAAGAGATGATTAATAATTTAGGACCACTTGCAGACAAATTAATAACCCATGGAATGATGGTTGAACATGATCTTGGTAGACTTTATATTAGTGATGCTCATGAGGCTCTAGATAAAGTTAGAAAAGGTGATGATGAGAGTAAATTGGACCTTGTTGCAAATGTAATGGGTTATGCTTACTTGCTTAATAGACATATAGATAAAGAAGATACAGTAGTCTACCCCTTTGCAGAAAAACAGTTATCTAAAGAAATAATGGAAAAGGTAAATGATGATTCAGCTCAGTTAGAAGAAGAAGCACTGGAGAAGGGAACTCAAAAGTATTATATAGAAATGCTTGAAAGGTTAGAGAAAGATTACCTTAGTTAATTAGAAGAGACAATTGAAACATTATATATAATCTTAGTTATTTAGAAGAAACAATTGAAATGTTATATATAATCTTAAATTATTATAAAATATTATGAATTATTATAAAGAACCGACTTCCAAATTGGGATAACATATTCTTGTCAAACAGACAAGAATCCAATGATTGGTAGGTCGGTTTTTAATATTCCCTAACTAGACAAAATTAATAAACAGTGTTAATATATTTTGTAAGAACCTATTCTACTTGATATTAATGGGGGTATATTATGACAAATATTAAAAACATATGTAAAGATGTTTCTTTTAACCGAGTATATAATTGGAATAACATGCCTAAGAGAATATTGCATAATGTTCTTAATAGCTTAGAGATTGAAGAAAATAAATTGGTATTGTTTTATGATTCTTCTGTATTCGAAACAGGTAAAACAGGTATAGCCATATGTGAAGACGGGATATACTGGAAGGACATGTCATCTCCTACAAGATTCTTAAGCTGGAACAAATTTATAGACATGAACATTAGCAAGGATGACTACCATATTTATATTGGAGACAAAGAAGGTATATTTGTATATCATAGGGATTTGGGGCTCTTAATTGAGATGTTAGAAAACTTAAAGAAAGATATTAAGGCTAACACAATTGTTATGTTTTAAAGTTCATTGAAAAGGAAGGATAAATATGTTGGATATACGATATGAGATAAGAGAGAATTTAAAACAACATCCTAGTGAAGATGACCCCTTAGCTTTTGGTACAATCTTTACAGATCATATGTTTATTATGAATTATGAGACAGGCAAGGGGTGGCATGATGCTAGAATCATACCTTATCAACCTCTTAGTTTAGAGCCTTCTTCTATGGTATTTCATTATGGCCAAGAAATGTTTGAAGGATTAAAAGCATATAAAGCAGAAGATGGAAGAACCTTATTATTCCGCCCTGATAAAAATGCTAAAAGGGCTAATAAGTCTAATCAAAGGCTATGCATTCCAGAAATCCCAGAAGAGGATTTTGTTCAAGCTGTAAAAACATTAGTAAAAGTAGATGAATCATGGGTTCCAGACAGACCTGGTACATCTTTATATATAAGACCATTTATAATTGCAACAGATCCATTCTTAGGTGTTCGTCCATCTAATACTTATATGTTTATAGTTATCTTATCACCAGTAGGGCCATATTATAAGGAAGGACTGGATCCTGTTAAGATTTGGGTAGAGGATGAATATGTAAGAGCTGTTAAAGGTGGTATAGGTGAAGCAAAAACAGGTGGTAATTATGTAGCATCCCTTGCTTCACAAGTTAAGGCAGCAGAAGAAGGGTATTCACAAGTTCTATGGCTAGATGGCATAGAACGTAAGTATATAGAAGAAGTTGGGGCAATGAACATCTTTTTCAAGATTGATGGGAAGATTATTACCCCTAAACTAAACGGAAGTATTTTAGCAGGTGTTACAAGAGATTCAGTTATTGAGCTTTGCAGCCACTGGAAGCTTCCTTTTGAAGAGCGCAAAATAACTATACAAGAAATATCTGATGCATACCAAGAGGGTAAGCTAGAAGAAGTGTTTGGTACAGGAACAGCGGCAGTAATATCCCCAGTAGGAGAGCTTCGTTGGGAGGACTCTATTATGACTATCAATAATGGAGAGATTGGGGAATACAGCCAAAAGTTCTATGATACAATTACAAGT
>CAZUDG010000060.1:6367-11848 GCA_964618775.1 uncultured Lachnospiraceae bacterium
CCATATATTCCATCAACTGCTATAGTAGGTATAGCAGAATAGACATTAGAGATTGTGTTTAATTGCTCTTGAATCATTCTAACATCCTCGCCACTAGCTCCAATACCTAGATTGAAGCCTGGGAAGGAAGAAGGAACGCCAGCAACCTCTGGTGCACTATTAATAAACATGTTTGACCCATAATAGTTTCTTAAAATTTCAATAGCTTCGTAGCCTTCATCACCTAAGCTCTTTGAACCCCATTGTGATAGCCATCCTGGACAAGAGACATCAACACCATCACAATACTGAGTTAATATAGGTTGACTTACATTAGGTCTTGAAAGAAAATTATTAAAGATATTATCTACGGCTAGCCCTATATTAGAATAAATATTTCGTCCATTCATCCATTTATGATCAAAGGCCGTAGAAGAAGTAATTGTAAAGTTAAATCCTTGATTTCTGTACCATTCTGTATAAACCCTATTTAAGGTAAATGACATAATAGCAAGTATATTGGCATGTATGGTACTTTCTGGCCATGTAGCATATATTTCTGAGGATGCTACATTCTTAATGTAATCACGATATCTAACATAATAATTTGCTGCACTACTATCAGTTGGCGTTCCATCATGTACTATAACAAATTCGGGTACAACGACTCGCCTAAGAACTATTTCTCCAGTGTCTTCTAGTGGTTTTATTTCATCTTCTGCAATTTTAGGGGGAAAATCGCCATATAATGTGTGTGGCTCTATATTAAAAGTGTGGTCTGCGTAAGGATCTGCTTCAGGAGATGGAGCTAATTCCATTGGTTGAATGGCTGTAACATTAGGTAAAATTTGTGCACCGTGTATTTCTACATTATCAAAATTAGGTTTTTGGGCAGTTATTGTATATTCACTGTAGGGCATCGGATTTTCGGGTTCTAAACTATATTCTTCTGGTGGAGTTTGAAGATCAATAGGTTCTGTTTGTCCAGAAATATCTGTTCTTACTTCTGCAACAATATTTGATGGATCGTCTTCTCGTGCTATAGACACAAGAGCATCAGGAATTGGCACAAGACCAGTATCGAGGGTAACATGTACTGATAATCTGCCAAAAGATTGAGTATCCATTTGAGCAGGATATATAATTTTATTATTATTCATCATAGTCCTCAAAATTCATTTTATATTAGTATATGCTTGTGGGACAGGAAAGTTAATATTTTAATGATTTTATATAATGTCTCCTCGTATATTTATAAATGTATTATATATATTTATAATTCCAAATCCCCAGTTAGGATTAGGATATGTATTATTAGGGTCTCTTACTGCTCCTCGTACTAACAAGTTTTTTATTTCTATTGAGGAAAGATTTATAAAATTTCCCCTGGAAACGCCCCATTCTAATAAAAGTGCAGCAATACCCGAATTATGAGCAGCTGCTATACTAGTTCCACTTATAATTGTATATCTGTTATTTGGTTCTGGTGCAATAATATTTACTCCAGGTGCTGCAAAGTCAGGATTAATAATACCTCTTCTTGAAAAACCTCTACTTGCATTGATATAAAGACTATCATTTGTAATATCATAAGCAGTAACAGTCATAGGTGTTATCGTGTTACCTGGTGAAGTAATAGTAGTAGTAGGCGTAGGTTCCGTGAAAAATGTATTTTCTGATATAAAGGTAGATATAGGAAGCCATACATGATAACTTAATTCTAAATCTCCAGTTGCATATACCCTAAATCGCCATATTCCTTCAGTAGGAGTTAAAAAACGAACAAGGATTAATTGATCACCTGTTTGAGATTCAATTAGAAAATAGTCAATATTTATTACTGTTTCTTCAAAAATAAATCTTATTTCTCTTGATTCGTTTATCCTAGCAGGGATTCTTGGAATATATTCACCAGTAGGTGATAGAATATCAATAGAAAATGTATTTGGTGCATTCCCCCAAAGTTCCATAGAAAAACCATATTCATTTGGACCGACCCGCAATTCTACTGTGTCATATCCAATATTATTATCTACAATACCAAAATAATGATGACCTTGATTTCCTTCATTTCCTGCTGCAACAGATGTTGCAACTCCGCTAATAGATGAAACTGAGTTTACGTAACTACTTAGTGTACCAAGTTCATCATGGCCACCTTGGGATGTACCCACCCCAATACACATAGATAATGGTCTTTGTAGTTGCTGTGAAACTTGAAGAAGATAAGTAATGCCAAGCATAATATCATTTTCTTGAAATGCAGTAGCATCTGGAGGAATACGAAAAAACTCCTTTAAATATGCTTTAGCTTGTTTTAATTTAACAACTACAAGTTGGCTATCAGGTGCAACTCCAGTAAAGTTTTCTGATTGGATAGTGTTTCCTGCAGCTATGCCTGCTAAAGATGTTCCGTGCCCAAGGTCATCAGTTGTAGGAACATAAGAAAGAGGGTCTTCCATATCTAAGGCAGTATTTATATCTGATTGTAAATATTCGGTACCATAATTAAACCCTTCAGGAGGGTCACCTTCTTGTATAGTTTGGTCCCATATTGATACTATTCTTGAACTTCCATCAGCTTGCAGAAAGGCTTCGTGGGTATAGTCAATTCCAGTATCTATTATTCCCACTAAAACACCTTGACCTCTTAAATTAGTAGCAGGAAGATTACGTAAAGTAAAGACTCCTGAAGCCTCTACACTTTGAATATCCATTAATCCATAACAACTAGGATTAATACCATAACCATAAAGTTGTATATAATTGCTTGGTAAATCTTCAACGGGCACATGTATAACAGCATTAATATTATTTATAATAGAAAAGCAAAATCCACTTTCTTCTAGATTTGATATATTTCCATAATTTATCAATAAATCAGCATAATCTTCGCTGACAATTTGTTCTCTACAATCTGGGTCCATTATGTAGCTCCTTCCCAACCTTATTAATATATATGAATAAATGTTAAATAGAATGCAAAAAAGATTGTCATAATATATATTGGGATTTTTATATAAAGGAAGGATTAATAATTTGATAATATGTAAATAAAAAAGTTCCAAAAAGTCTAGATATAAGACTCCTTGGAACTTCTTATTGTATTGTTTAGAAAATTCTTTTATCTTTAATTAATTAGCTGAAAGGTTCCTGTATCTTATGGGAATTATAAACATAATTATCTTACTGTGAACTTTCAGTTTCATCTGCTGCATCTGAATCACTATCTGAGCCATCAACATCTTCAGCTGTTGCATCAGCATCCAGGTTAATTGTAATCCTACCTAATTCAAGAGGCCCCCAAACTTCTTCATTTAGAGTAATTGTATAATTTTCTTTTAGCTTATCAATCTCTATTTGATATAGTTCTTGTTGTTTTTCAGTAATTGCTTTGTTTACAGCTGCATTATATAATTCATCAGAATTGTTATCTAGCATTAAGATTATATAATATCCTTCTTCAGTTTCGATTACTTCATCTGTAAGGTCATCATTCTCTAGTTCAATAGCTACATCTTGATATTGAGTGTTTATTATATATTCATCACCATATGAGAAGTTTGCATTGTTATGGGCTAGAGCTTCATATTTATCATTTTCTTTAATTTCTTCAAAGGTTTTTCCTTCTTGAACTTCTTTTAAAGCATTCTCAAGGTTTTCCTTTGCCACAGCCTTTTCTTCATCAGTTAAAGTAGTTTCATTGCCTTCTGAATCAGTACTAACAAATGGAATATGTAAATACTGAGTATTGTACTGTCTAAACTCTTCCTTATCAATTTGTGAAATAATTGCGTCACCATCAATATCAAGACCAGCAACCATACTGTTTTGATGTTGTAGTGATATATAATTCTTTACACTTAATTCATATAAGTTTTGTTCGTTGAGGCCAGTTATTTCAATCAATTCCTCACTTAATGAATTATAATATTCCACTGCACTTGACTTAAGTTGTGTTTCAAGTTCTGCAGGAACTTCTATGCCAGCCGCTTTTCCTTCTAGATACAGGATTTGCATTTCTTCAAGACCTTGATAAACATAATCTTTTGTCAACTCTGATAAAGACTTGCCATCTGAAACTTCTGATTGCCAATTCTCATAAGAAATTATTTGTCCAAATTGGTTTTCTGCCATATATATATAATACATTGCTTCATGTAAAGGTACATCTTCATCATTAATAGTAAGTACTATTTCTTGTGAATTATCCTTGCTACAACCAGCAAGTAATGTAATACTTAAAACCATTATTACGGCAAACAATAAACTAATAATTCTACTTCTTTTTTTCACTTTACTTCCTCCATTATTTTAACATTGGTATTTCTATTAAATAATAAAAACACACATAAAATATATTCTAAACTTTTAAAACCATAAGTCAAGGGTATTATGACAATTAACTTAATTTTCACACTCTTTTCATATGTTAATAAGAGATAAATAGGTAAAGAAACATATAACAAATGTTCTATTTGATATAAATGCTCTAATTAATATAACTGTTATAGATTGAACTTATAAAACTATTGACTTAAAAGTGTTCCCTGTGAGAACTTATTTATAAAATATTCTCCTGCTTTTGTAAGAGGCATAGTTGCATTATAAGCAGAAATCAAATGCCTTTTTGGTACTATTTCATTTATATTAATAGAAACTAAATTCTCCTCATTGTCGTGTAAACAAAAGTCGGGAACAAAAGCAATCCCAAGTCCAATTCTTGCTAAATCAATAAGCAAATCATTACTACTTATTTCTATCTCTGGTACTAAATTAAGAGAATGTTTTAAACATATATTATGGAGGAACTCACTAGTGGTGGAATTCTTTGAAAGCATCAGGATAGGATATTCAAGCAGGTCCCTTAGTGTTTTAATTTCATCTACTGGGAAATATTTGGGATTTGCTATAAATACATCCTTAAACTCCTTAATGGTATCAATTGCCATAGTGTTTTTAAGAGCAGTATTTGGTGAATTAGTTATGATAAGGTCTACTTTATTTAATTCTAGCATTTTTGCACATTCATAAGAGGTTCCATTTGTAACCTTTATATGAACATTAGGGAACCTTTTATGAAAGTGATCTAAATAAGGTACTAGAAAATACCTACAAATAGTATCACTAGAGGCTATTCGAAGCTGGCTTGCCCCCATATCAGAAGCCTTCAAAATCTGAGACTCTCCCCGCTCGATTAAATTAAGAGCTGGTTCTATATGTTTATATAAAAGTTCACCATCTTTTGTTAAAGAAACCTGTTTGGTACTTCTTTTGAACAAGGTCTTATCTAGACGGGTCTCTAACATTTTTATAGATTGGCTAACAGCAGATTGGGAAATATACAACTTTTTAGCTGCATCAGAAAAGCTCAAAGTTTCTGCAACATAATAAAAAACCTTATATAATTCTAAATTAATTTCCATTAAGTCCTCATTTCTAGCTAGTATAACATTATTAGTAATTTAATCTAAAACAAATGATTGGCCATCTTTTTCTATA
>CAZUDG010000061.1:0-1978 GCA_964618775.1 uncultured Lachnospiraceae bacterium
TCTCCTGGTCATCTCATAGAATTTGTTATATTCTTTTTAAATTCTTGAATGTAAAAAAAGACAGGCAGTTGTTTAACCTGTCTAATGATTATTCTTAATCTACTACAATCGATTCTTGGCCTATTAAGTAGTTGATAAACTGCTGGGCAGTTCTTCCAGAAACTCCTCCATGATGAAGTTCCCACATTTTTGCTTGTTGCTCTAACTCTTCTTCTGCTATCCGCAGTTCACCAGAAGCACCAGCTATACCTTTTACAATTTCTATATATTCTTTGTATGATGGAACAGAATAATTTATTGTAACTCCAAATCTTGAAGCCAGTGATAACTTTTCTTGCATTGTATCAGAACGATGCAAGTCAGTATCTCTATCAGAACGGTCATTCCAAGTCTCACGGATTAAATGACGGCGGTTGGATGTAGCATAAATTAATACATTATCCGGTCTTTTTTCTAAGCCGCCTTCTATTACAGCTTTTAAGTATTTATATTCTGTTTCAAATTCTTCAAAAGATAAATCATCCATAAATATAATAAATTTATAATTCCTATTCTTAATTAATGCAACAACACTAGACAAGTCTTTAAATTCATGTTTGTAAATCTCAATTATTCTTAGTCCTTTAGAATAATACTCATTTAAGATAGCTTTAACACTTGAAGATTTGCCTGTTCCACTATCACCAAACAAGAGAACGTTGTTAGCATTTTTACCTTCTACAAAGGCCTCAGTATTATCTATTAACTTTTTCTTTTGAATTTCATATCCTATTAAATCATCTAATACTATATCATCAGTATTATTAATCGGCTCAAGCACTACTTGTCTTTGGTCATTCTCATTATATATGTGGCCTAGTCTAAAAGCCTTATTTAGCCCAAGATTACCCACACCAAACACTTTATAAAATTCAGTAACAGCAGCAAATATTTCATTAGCGTCTTGAACACTGGCTATTTGGTCACTTAAACTTCTAACCTTATCACTAACACTTTTATTATACTTCTTTGTATTTTTTTCTATGGACTGATAATTACATATAGTTGTAAAGCAATTAATATCCAAGTCCTCTTCTATTTTTGAAAAATCATAGTCAAAAAGCTGTTTAAATATGTTAAAGTCTGATGTTACAAACTGGTTAACGCTACCAATTTTAGCACCGACTTTTTCACAAGTAATGCTAAAAGGATTTTCACTAGTTGCTATAATAAATGATAGGTAGTTATGCCATAGGTTACCGGTAAAACCAAACTCGGTACTAATATCAAGCAAAAGGTGTATTTGTTCATATATATCATCTATAACTTCTTCTTTGCTATATATTAAATCACTTTTCTTTAATTTTGAATTTTGGTAGTCATAAAAAATCTGGGCTAATCCATAAAGAATATTGCCCCTATTCATATTTTTATAAACGATTATACCTGATAATAATTTTTTCATACTTGCACAACCTTTATTTTTATATTTAAATTAGTAAAATAATACAGTAGCAGCAATCTTAAAAGAGATTTAATCTTACATTCTTTCAGGTGCTTCAAATCCTAAAATATCTATACAGGTTTCTAAAATATCCAATACTAATTTGATAAGGGTAATCCAAGACTCTTGTTTCGTCTTATCTTCTTCTGCAATGATTTTATTCTCATGATAAAAAGTATTAAAAGCATCAGATAGGTCATATACATACTTACAAACTTTATGAGGTGCATATTCTTCATAAGCACTATCAATCATTTCACTAAACTTAGAGACTTCAAGCATTAAGTTAATTTGACTATCAATATCATAAGCCTCAACCTTGGCACTTTCACTTATTGAACCTATTGTTTCTTCAAATCTATTAAGGATGGATTTAATTCTTACTATTGTGTACAAAATATAAGGACCAGTATTACCTTCAAAAGATGTAAATCGTTCAATATCAAATATATAATCCTTTGATGCTTGATTTGATAAATCACCATATTTTAATGC
>CAZUDG010000061.1:2078-11843 GCA_964618775.1 uncultured Lachnospiraceae bacterium
GTTGCTCCATCTGATTTTAAAACCATACATGGAGGTACTTCTTTAGTATCTGTATCTTTCTTTACATCAATTACTAGGGCACCATCAGAGATTCTTGTGTAGTTATTCTCTTTTAGATAGTCAATCATATCAGGAATATACTCCCCAGCATCACTTTCCTTTTTCCAAAGGTCAAAATCCACATTTAAATTATCATAATTTCTTTTCAAGTCATTAATTGAAACATTTAAAATATGATGCCATAAAGCTGTATACCCTTTATGACCGTTTTGAAGTATAAAGGTTGCTTGTCTTGCTTCTTCTTTATATTCAGGATTTTCTTTGGAATATTCATTAGCAGTTGGATATATTTCTTCAAGTTCTGAAATTGTAAATGGAGCTTCTTCTGGATACTTACCATCATAATTATCATCAAAATAAACTAATTCAGGCTGTCTTTTCTTAAGCTCTGTAATAATTAGTCCCATTTGCAGTCCCCAGTCTCCTAAGTGAATATCACCTATAACCTCATGACCTACAAATCTACTTAATCTCTTAAGACTTTCTCCAATAACAGCTGAGCGAAGATGTCCAACGTGAAGTGGTTTTGCAATATTAGGGCCACCATAATCAATTATTATCGTTTTGGGATTTGTAGTTTCTTCAAATCCATATTTATCTTCCTTTTTCATATCATTTAAATACTGGGCTAAAAATTCTGAACTTACATCAATATTGATAAATCCAGGTTTTATTGCCTCTATTTTTTTAAATAGTTTGTTGCTATTAAGAAGACTAACAACATCTTCCGCAATCATAATTGGTGCTTTTTTGTATTCCTTTGCAGCAGCAAGGGCTCCATTACACTGATACTGGCATAAATCTGGACGATTAGATAGTGAAACCTTACCGTAAGTCGAATCATAGCCTTTTTCTTTAAATGCATTTGAAACTTCATCTGTAATTATATTTAAAATACTTTTCATAATAAGTGCCTCCGTTAGACTTGTATGTTATCTTTATTTTAAATTTTCTTACTGTACTTTAACATATTTATTTTTTAAAGTAAATAGCGTGTCGTGGGGGACGTTTCATTTAACACATTCTGAGCAAATAGTAATGGCATAGCGGCTTACATAGCAACTTACATATTGGCTGGTTACTTCTATAGCAAAGAAAAAGGAACGCAACATTCCTCTTATAAAACTTAATAAGATAAATGTCACGTACCCTTGTCTACTTCAATGTGTTATTAACTTGATACTTGTAATTACTAGCTATCTTGACCTGTAATTACTAAATGTCTTACCAGCTATCTTGTTTGTTTGCTTACTTTATGAATGAATACTTTTTAATCAACTACATTATCCATATTTACTTCAATTTTCTCACCTGGCTTAAATAACAAGTGACCCGATTCATAAGGCATATTTTCTATGGTTAAATATACTTTATTCGTACCATAATAATTGCCAAAGGTGTTAGCTATACTTTGTATTATTAGACTTTCATATCCAGTACCAGCATTCATTTCAGTTATTAATTCTTTTGAAAAATCAATATATACTGCACCATCTTTGTTCAGATATAAACTTAAAATCTTAGCGTTTTGTGGCAGTACTGGACTAGCATTTTCTTTGGTAATACTTTTATATTCTTTTTCTAATATCAATTTTGTTAGATCATTGGTTTTAAATGAAACTTGTTTGTCGTCATATACAATATTCTCTAAATTTTTATCAGGATAGTAGAATCTAACTGTTTGAACATGTGACACATCTTTGTCTACATTACTTAGAGTTGATGTGATACGAAATCCTTCTTGAATAAACTCTCTTTTTACTAGACCTAGATCTTTTGCATAATATTCTTTAGTTTCTCCATCATTACCACTTGTTGTAACTTCTATGGTATCATAATTTCCTATAGGAGTTGAAACTGATACTTCTACATCAGTTATAGTTCTATTACCTCCTTCAGGTAAAGCCCAAGTTGTTCCTTTCTTAACTGGATCCTTTAATATTATGTCTTTGTCAACATCTTCCTTTGATGTTAAATTTTCTCTATAATAGACTTCACCACGGAATAGATTTCTAGTTAAATTATCACTATTCTTTTTGATAACTTCTATAAGCTCACTACCACCATTATTAGTTCTAAACTGTATAGTGTCGTCAGATACATAATCTACATAAACATCAAAAGTTGCATATTCATTACCTTCACCTACAAAGTGATATTTAGCGTTGCTATCAAAAGATATATATTCTGTTGCTTTACCATAAACTTTTGAATCACCAGAGCCTTGTGATTGTCCGTTTTCTTCAGTTTCTTCGGTATTAGTTTCTTCGGTTTCCTCATTATCTTCATTTGATTCATCCGTTGATAATTCATCATCTGTTTCTTCAGTTACCGGAAGCGTTTCTTGTGTTTCTCCTTGATCAGAATCTTTTCTACATCCAATAATAAATATAGACAAAAGTATAATAAATAATATTTTAATATTTTTTTTCATAATTAGGCCTCTTTTCTTTAAAAGTATAGTCATATAAAGCTTTAAGCCTTTATACAACTAGCACAAGCACTTGGGCTATTGCCATGCCAAAGACACTTATAGTTTTCAATTGATTTCTCCTTTTGTTTAGGCCATCCCTATTAGCTTAGGTCCATCTCCTATATCCACTACATAAAAATCAGCCTCGTAACCAATTATATCAATATATTGCTTTCCAACTTCTTCTATAAAAGTATCTACATTTTCCTCTTTTACTATACTAACACTACAGCCACCAAATCCTGCTCCCGTCATTCTTGAACCTATAACACCTTCTTGTTCCCAAGCTGCACTTACTAGGGTGTCAAGTTCAATTCCTGTTACTTCATAGTCATCTCGTAGTGAAATGTGAGATTCCTTCATTAAGCGGCCAAATTCATTAATATTGTTATTATTTAGTTGCTTAACAGCCTCTATTGTTCTCTGATTCTCATATACTGCATGTTTCGCTCTTTTCTTATGAGTCTCGTTTTGAATATTATCCTTATATTCTTCAAACTCATCAGCAGTCAAGTCACCTAATGCATTAATATTAGTAACTTTTTGAAGGTCTTCTAGTGCCTTCTCACACTCACTTCTTCTTTCATTATATTTTGAGTCTGCAAGACGTCTTTTTTTATTGCTTGCAGCTATTACAATTTTCATGCCTTCTAATCGAATTGGTACATATTCATAGAATAAATTGCTTGTATCAAGGAAAATAGCATGATCTTTTTTCCCCATAGCAATTGCAAATTGATCCATTATTCCACTGTTAACACCAACAAAATCGTTCTCTGCTTGCTGACTGTATAAAGCTTGTGATACAAAACCTATATCAAAATCAAATAAATCATTTATAAAATAAGCAGTTAGTACCTCAATAGATGCCGATGATGAGAGTCCTGAGGCATTAGGTATATTACCATAATAAAGAACATCAAATCCGCTATCTAATTTATATCCGTTTTTTTCTAAAGCCCAAATAACTCCTTTAGGATAGTTTGTCCAATTATCTTCATCTTTATATACAATATTTTTAAATGGTACATTTATAAGACCTTCATCTTCAAAATTAAGAGAATAAAACCTAAACATATTTTTATTATTTTTCTTAACTGATGCATACGTTCCCATTGTAAGGGCACAGGGGAATACATGTCCACCATTGTAGTCTGTATGCTCACCAATTAAATTAACTCTTCCAGGAGCAAAATATGTTCTGACACCATTGTTATAGCCAAATACTTTATTGAACTCTTGTAGCAGTAAATCTTTCATAATTATCCTCCTACCATATCTAAAATGAGATACAAATCAAATATTATATAAACATATACATTTATAAATTTTCATTAATAATCAATTCACATATATCATTAAGCATTATGGCCTTTATGTTCTCTTGGCCTATTTCTCTATGTTTTGTGTGTTCTTGCTGGCTTATATCTCTTTGAAAAGCTCTACTAGTAACATCATTTAATACCATATCATTCATATAATCTTGCAGTGCCTTTACTATCTCTTTTGATGAAAATACAACTCCTATTAAAGCTTGAGGAATCTTATCAATTATATCAATGTCCATTGCATCTGAAAACACCCTACAGTGTGTTATCTTACCCTTGTCAGCATTAATTTGTATTTCGAAATTGCCCCAAGGAAACCTTTTATCTATATTGTAAACAAATGGAATCTTTGTGCCGTAAAGCCAGTCCCAGGATGCAAATCTATCTCTTTTTTTGTGAATATCTATTTGGTTTATTTCTTCTATTTTGATTTCTTGTGGAATCAGATCATAAACCTCAGAAAACGCATTAACTAATTCCCTATTCATCATATCAATTGTTAAATCAGGCCTGTGTTCAATTAAATTAGTTACTCTAGATTTAACTGAGTTTACCCCTTTAGATTTTAACTTATCCCTTGATACATTTAAATACTTTGATAAGTAATCCATGTTAACATTAACAAGTATAGTTCCATGATGATAGCAATGGCTAGCATCTGAATAAAAGGCATTACCAGAAAACTTTTTACCATCGATAATTATATCATTCCGTCCAGACTTTTCCGCAGTAATTCCAAGATTGTCCAATGCTTTAATAATTACTTCTAATTGTTTATCTACATTATAGTTTTCCTTTTGCACAAGAAATGTGAAATTGAGATTACCTAGATCATGAAAGACCGCCCCACCACCGGATAATCGTCTAACAAGATGGCCCCCATCATCATTAAGTTCTCTTATTTTACATTCTTTCCAGGGATTTTGATTTCTTCCAATTACAACTGTTCTCTCATTTTGCCATAAGTATAATATACATTCATCTTTTTTCACATTTTGTAAAAGGTATTCCTCTAATGCTAAATTTAAATACGGATTATGTTGTCTACTTTTGATATACTTTATTTGTTTTATCAATCGCTTTCCCTTTCTATTTGAACTATAATAAACTCTATATAGTAAAGATATAAAAACATGCTTTATATCTTTATTATATACTATTTATAATGAGTCCGAAACTATCTACGCCGATGTTCATTAAATTTTAAGAAATTACACTTATAACATTTTATTTATTAAAGTTAAATATGATAAATATAGTCTAGTAGGCAAGAAAAGGCTGCTTAGAAAAGTGATAAAACACTTTCCCAAACAACCTCTTATTATTCTTATAATTAATCACCTAAAATTCATATCTTAAAATCGGATTCCTTGCTGCCTTAACTTCATCTGGCCTGCCTATTGGTGTTGTTTTTGGAGATTCATGAAGGGATTCTGGGTCTTCTAAAGCCCTGTCATATATTTCATAAAACATCTTAATAGTTTCATCTAAAGTTTCTTTAGACTCTGTTTCCACAGGTTCAAGCATTAATGCTTCAGGAATATTTAGTGGGAAATACATTGTTGGTGGATGAACTCCATAATCTAGTATAGTTTTTGCAATATCTAAAGCAGTAACACCCTTTTCTTTTTTAAGGTTTTCTACACTTATTACAAACTCATGCATGGAATGTTCCTTATATGGAACCTCATATTTCATACATAAGTGATGTTTTATATAATTAGTGTTTAAAATAGCATTTTGTGATGCATCTTTTAGACCGTCTGATCCTAAGGTTAATATATAGGTTAAGGCCCTAACTACAACAAGGAAATTCCCATAAAAGCCTTTAAGTCTTCCTATGGAGTTGTTAGAAGTATCAAACTGTAACTTCCCATCCACTTCTTTTACTGTTGGATTTGGTAAATAATCAGTTAGTAACTTTTTGCATCCTACAGGACCACTTCCTGGACCACCACCTCCGTGAGGCGTAGAAAATGTTTTATGAAGGTTAAGATGTATAACATCAAATCCCATATCTCCAGGTTTTGATAGACCCATGATGGCATTAAGGTTAGCCCCATCATAATAGTTAAGTCCACCTACTTCATGAACAAGCTTAGTTATTTCTAAAATATTTTTATCAAATAGTCCTAGGGTATTAGGATTGGTTAACATAAAACCTGCTGTTTTATCTGATAAAGCTTCTTTTAATGAGTCCACATCTACACAGCCATCTTCTGTAGAGGCAATATTAATAACATCATATCCAGCCATTGTTGCTGTGGCTGGATTAGTTCCATGGGCTGTATCTGGAACTATTATTTGGGTCCTCTTACTATCTCCCCTAGCCTCATGGTATGCTTTAATTAATAACACGCCAGCAAACTCACCATGGGCTCCTGCTGCAGGTTGGAAACTAAAATTATCCATACCTGTTACTTCATTAAGATACTTTTCTGCTAAATTAAAGACCTCAAGACATCCTCTTACCGTTGATTCTGGCTGCAAGGGATGAATATCTTTAAAACCAGCCATACCAGCTACTTCTTCATTAATCTTAGGATTATATTTCATTGTACAAGACCCTAAAGGATAAAAGCCATTATTAATTCCAAAAGTTTGCTCAGCTAATTCTGTATAATGTCTACTAATTTCTGTTTCTGATAACTCTGGTAAGTTAATCTTTTCTTGTCTTTTATGTTCATTGCTAGGAGCTACATTAGGTACATCAGGTTCTGGTAAAAGAGAAAGACCTCTTCCCTCTACACTTCTTTCAAATATCAGCTTCATACTTGTACCTCCTTTAGAACTTCTATAAGCTCATCAATATCTTCTTTAGAGTTCATCTCTGTGGCACACCATATGATTTCTTTATCATTAATTGGATATCCGCCAAGGATTCCATGGTCTTCTAAGGCTTCCATCTTCTTGTATGCATTACCACTACTTCTTGTAACAAACTCATGGAAAAACTCACCCTCATAACTCATAGAAAAATCAGCTAACTCACATAGTCTCTCTGCCAAATAGTGGGCCTTAGACATACAAAGGCTTGCTACTCTTTCAAGGCCTCCCTCTCCTATAGAAGACAAATACACACTAGCTGTCATTGCACATAAAGCCTGGTTTGAACAAATGTTACTAGATGCTTTTTCTCTACGGATATGTTGTTCTCTTGCTTGAAGGGTAAGCACAAAGGCTCTATTGCCTTTATCATCAGTTGTTTCTCCTGCTATCCTACCTGGTAACTTTCTCTTATTCTTGTCTGTGGTTGCCATAAATCCAAGGTATGGCCCTCCAAATGAAAGTGGTATACCAAGAGGTTGACCCTCTCCTACAGCAACATCAGCACCATATTCTCTTGGTGTTTTATATAAACCTAAAGAAATAGGATTAGAACTTATTATATATTTGCCCTTATATTGTTTTGCAATTTTACCAATGGCTTCACAATCTTCTACTTGTCCATAATAATTTGGTTGTTGAACCAAAACACTAGATACTTCTTTGTCCATCAAACTTTCTAATTGGTCTATATCTGTTTTTCCATTATTAGCAGGAACTAGTATAATTTCGCAATCTATACCTGTACAATAAGTCTTTATAGTTTCAATAATCTGTGGATTTGTGGTTTCAGAAATAAGAATTTTTCTCTTTTTTCTTTCTAAACACATTAGAACTGCTTCTGATGCTGCTGTTGAACCATCATATACCGAAGCATTTGAAGCATCCATACCTGTTAGTTCACAAATCATTGTTTGGTATTCAAAAATCGATTGTAGTACCCCTTGGCTGATTTCTGCTTGATATGGGGTGTAAGATGTCACAAATTCTTCTTTTGATGTGACACTCTTGACGATTGATGGTATGTAGTGATTATAAGCACCACATCCCCTAAAAATCGACTTGAAAACCACATTCTTTTCTGCAATCCTAGCCATTTTGTTTTTCACTTCTAATTCAGATAAGCCCTTTGGTATATCTAATTCTTCATCTAGTAAGATCTCATCAGGTATTACTGTATAAAGTTCTTCAACACTTGAAACTCCGATAGATTCAAGCATTGCTCTACGGTCTTCGTTGGTATTAGGCACATAAGAGCCCATATTATTCCTCCTCAGCTATAAAGTCATCATACTCTTCTTTTGTCAGCAAATCTTCCACATCAGTAACCTCATCAACTACAATAAACCAAGCTTCTAAAGGACTCTCATTAACTAATTCTGGTTGATCTAATAAATCTTCATTAACCTCTGTTACTATCCCTGTTACGGGGCTAAAAACATCAGATACTGCCTTAACTGATTCTACATCTGCAAAAACATCTTCAACCTCTATTTCATCATCAACTTCAGGAAGATCAATAAATACCAGATCCCCTAATTCACCTACTGCATATTCTGTAAGCCCTATTCTTACCTTATCATCCTCTAAAAACTCTACCCATTCATGAGATCTTGAATACTTTAATACTTTTGCCATAATTCTATTCTCCTTTCGATATCAAAATCAAAAATTATTTTATTGTTTATAAAATGGTAAGTTTACAATCTCTCCTTCAACCATTCTTTTTCTTACTTGAACTAAAACCTTTCTTCCTATTTCACTAGATTCTTTATCAACATATGCCATTGCTGCTGGATAACCTAAATGAGGCAAATGAGTACCAGAAGTAGTAACACCTATCTCCTTATCATTATAAAACACTTTACAATCTTCTCTGGCAATTCCCCTTCCAGTAATTTTTATACCAACTCTAGATCTTTTTGGCTCTCCTTTGTCTATAATACCTTGTTTTCCTATAAAATCATCTTTATTCATTTTAACCGTAAAGGATAGGCCAGCTTCAATTGGAGTAATGTCTTCATTTAATTCATTCCCGTAAAGAGGCATTCCTGCTTCTAAGCGAAGTGTATCTCTACAACCTAGGCCACAGGTGGTAATACCATCTTCTTTTCCTTTTTCAAGAAGTTCATTCCATATAGTTTTTGCATCATCTGGCTTACAATATATCTCATATCCCAGTTCCCCAGTGTAGCCTGTCATAGAAACAAAGGTATCACAATTTGCTACTTTAGCCCCGTCAATAAAGGTATAATACTTTTTAGGAATATGATCTTCATCCATTAATTTTGAAATTACAGAAAGAGAATTCGGACCTTGAACAGCAATTAAAGCAAATTCATCAGAAACATCAGAAATTGTAACATCACCAAATGCATTAGCTTTCATCCATTTATAGTCTTTTTCTCTATTTGCCGCATTAACTACGAACACATATTTATTACTATTAAAACGATAAATCAATAAATCATCAATTGACCCACCGTATTCATTACATATAATAGTATATTTTACTTGGCCATCATACATTTTACTACAATCATTAGTTACAAGTTTTTGAATATAGTCAAGGGCTCCTTCTCCTTCAACTAATATTTCTCCCATGTGGGACACATCAAATATTCCTACTTTATTCCTTACTGCCAAATGTTCTCCAACAAGACCAGTGTCATATTGAACAGGAAGTGAATAACCTGCAAATGAAACCATTTTACCATTTCTCTCAATATGATTATCATAAAGTGGTGTTTTTAGATCCATAATTTTAAGGCCTCCTATATAAAATATCTTTATCTGTTTGTATTTGCTAATCCTTATAAAATTCCGTTTTTATAATAAATCTAATTAGTTACATATTATCTATAGGACATATAATTGTCAATATTTAATTAACCCTTTTCTCCTAGACAATTATAGTACAATTATTGCCTAACTCTAATTTCTAGAAATACCTAGTAAAAATTTTACTATCTTCGAGTAAATCTTCAATAATGTCAAAACCCAATACATTTAGTAATTCTATTACATATGGATTGTCAATAGGAGTTTCATAACTTGCTTCTTCTCCATATACATTAA
>CAZUDG010000062.1:0-3230 GCA_964618775.1 uncultured Lachnospiraceae bacterium
CTTACTTATATTCTCTGCATTTCAACTTCTTATTACCTATTTTTGCATCCTTCATTGCTTCTAATACCACATTCCCTTTACCATTTAGTATTTCCACATAAGTAAGGGTGTCAGAAATATCAATAATTCCAATATCCTCTGAATTAACTCCCTCTATATTTGAAATGGCCCATACAAAATTGCTTGCTCTTAGTTTCTTCTTTTTACCACCGTTGAAACGAAGTTTCATTATATCCTTATTTAATTGATCACTTTTCATATGTTTAATTTGTGGTTTTGCATTTATTTTTGCATCGAAGCTAGCTTTTTTGGCAGACACTTCTTCTTTGGAAGGTTTATCCCTTCTTTCTATCTTAAACCCAATTAATGCCTCAATATCATGTAAATACCGAGTTTCTGATGACGTTATAAATGTAATAGCTTTTCCTTTTCTACCTGAACGGCCTGTTCTTCCTGTACGATGGACATAGTTTTTCTCATCCAAAGGAATATCAAAGTTTATGACTAGAGATACATCTTCAACATCTATCCCTCTTGCTATCACATCAGTAGCAATCAAATAACGAAATTCTCCTCTTTTAAAACCCTTTATTATACGAAGTCTGTCATCTTGTTCCATGCCCCCATGTATTTTATTACTAGGATAACCAAAGCTTTCCAATCGGTCATTTATCATATCCACCTGGTCCTTGGTTTCACAAAATATAATGCAGCTATCTGGATTTTCGATTATTGTAACATCCCTTAAAAGGGCAACTTTATCATCACCCTCCGTTTTGTAAATGGAATGTTCTATATCTGCTACTGCTATTTCCGATTCACTAATATCAATATTAATTGAGTCTTTAATATATTTTGAAGATATGCTTTTTACTTCTTCAGGCATAGTAGCAGAAAATAACATTGTTACCTTTTCCTTTGGCAATTGTTTTAGAATCGATTCTACTTGTTCAAGAAACCCCATATCTAGCATTCTGTCCGCTTCGTCAATTACCAAGTAATTAATCTTGTTCAGGGCCAGCGTACCCTTCTTTATGTGATCAAGGACACGGCCTGGAGTACCAACAACTACATGTGTTTTTTGCTTGAGCTCTGTTTTCTCTCTAAAAAATGGATGTCCACCATATATTGCTGCTGCCTTTATACGTTTGAATCTACCTATATTTGTAAAGTCTTCTTTGACTTGAACTGCCAGCTCTCTTGTTGGAGTCAAGATAAGTGCTTGTGGTTTGTTTTCAATCCATTCAATCAATTCACATATCGGAATTGCATATGCTGCAGTCTTCCCGCTTCCTGTTTGCGATTTCACAATAAGATCACTTTTTTCTAATGCTAATGGTATGACTCTGTACTGAACATCAGTAGGTATATCATACTTTAAACCATTTAATGCATTAATTATTTCCTTACTTAATCTATAATCGTTAAAACTTCTTTTGTCCATCTCTATGCCTCTCATTTGATGTAATATAGAATTCTTAATTTTCTTCTTTATATTCTAATATATCCCCAGGTTGACATTCTAGAACGCGACAGATTTCCTCTAATGTGGAAAACCTGATTGCTTTTGCCTTTCCATTTTTCAATATAGAAAGGTTAGACATGGTAATTCCAACTCTTTCAGAGAGTTCTGTTAGGCTCATTTTCCTTTTAGCAAGCATGACATCAAGATTCACTATAATTGCCATATTATTCACCTCATATCGTCAAGTCATTATCTGCTTTTATATCAACAGCTTCTTTTAAAAGTTTTTGAAGTACAGCTGCAAATACTCCAACCACCAGTGAAGAAATCACGAAAACCATGCTAATTAAGATAATTCCTGGTGCATCATCCATCTCTGCTAAGAGAAAACTAAATGGCGTCATTAGAGCATGCAGACCACTTATTGTAAATGCACAAATCTTAATAATTCTAAGTGAGCCAACAGATAAGTCTGAGAATGATTGTTTTAAATCAATAAAATTTAATAATCTAATAGCCTGGTATAATGCAATAAAAAATGGGATCGCCGTCAAATATAAACCAATTACAATTGAATACAATATAAATGTGTAATTTGGATTTACTGGATTTTTCACTAGCCAAGGAAATCCCAAAATACACAAGACAAGTATCGGCAAACCAATAAAAATAACTGCAATTTTTAAAAATATTGTTGAACTTCTTTTCATAAACACACCTCACATGACTTTACTAAAAAAATATTTAACATAAACCTACCCTATTAATATATTTTATTTATAATCTATTAAAAACCTTTTATATCTAATAGATATAATTATACTACAAATCAGTATAGTTGCTACAAGAACAAAGGCCAAATCTCTTATTATATGATGTGTTGATCCTTGCATACCTAAAATACATATATGAGCGATTATATAAGATAAGGGAATTATCATTATAGTATTAGTAATTTTCTTGATCTTATCATTTTTTCTAAATACAATCGATATAATCCAGAGCATTAACAAACTTAGTCCCATAATAAAAAGATAGTAGTTCATCGCAAGCCTTGGAAGGGTAATTTGCCCTCTACTACGGTCTTGGTCATTAAGATACTGTGTAACATCATAAGAATCTGAACCGTATATTAGCTTGTCAAGTTCATCTCCCTGAGCTATAAAGTAAATTGAAACATTTTCATCATCCTTTATATTTATTAAAGTATTTTTGGCCTTAGTATCTTTGGACAGCTTACTAAAATTAGTTTTCCATGCCATCACTTGATAATTTGTACCAAATGAATCTATTTGAAAATTAGATACTTCTGCCTTGAACTGAAGAAGCACTTTATCATCTTCCATTTCTACGGATTCAATTGCTTTACTATAGGATAGGGGTATAGGTTTCGTTGCCTTATTAATACCTATCAATAACATTAAGCTTACTATAAGAACTGTTAAAGTAATATTGTAGATATTTTCGTTTTTTCTTTTATTATTCTTTCCTTTTATATTTTCTGTAGGTATAGCCTCGGTCTTATCATAATTTTGTTTCATGTCAATCTCTCCAATTTTCTTTGCCTAGTGTAAATTCTTACACTTGCTACTTATATTTTAAAATTATCATAATATTTATCTCTTGTCAATGTATATTTATTGATTAACAACAAATATGTATTGAATTAAGAAACATTTAAGAAGTTTAGAATTAGTTGATTGTTAATATATGACACACTTTTCAATCAAAAATAGAATAACTATAGTTACTTCATTTCCATCTA
>CAZUDG010000062.1:3330-5297 GCA_964618775.1 uncultured Lachnospiraceae bacterium
TAAATTACTATATAATAAATAACCTGATTGGAAATATTATATATGAAGGGTTTATTTTAAAGCTCTTTAATTGTTAAAGAGAGGTAATAATATGATAAAAGTTGATAACTTGTCTTACTCATTTCCGCAAAAGGTGCTTTTTAATAAGATTTCATTTGAATTAGAAGAGGGTCAACACTGTGCTTTTATAGGACCTAGCGGCATTGGGAAAAGTACACTGGTAAATACAATTATGGATCCGGATAAATATATGTTTGATGGAAAGTTAGACATAGACCCTAATTGTAGAATTGGATATGTAAGCCAATTCCCGCAACTAGATGAAACAAAAGAAATTACAGTATTCGAATATATTAGTGAGAAATTTGTAAAGCAACAAGAACAAATAAATATGATTTTAGCTAAAATGGAAACATCCTATGTTGATTCTTTGTTAGAAGAGTATCAGCAAGCAATAGATGAATTCGATGCAGTTGGTGGAGATATTTTCGAAAGCATTATTACTAAGAAACTCAATCTGGCAAATCTTAGCCAACATAAAGATAAATTACTTTCTGAACTTAGTGGTGGTGAATTTAAACTTATTCAAGTTATCAAGGAAATGCTTAGTAATCCAGATTTAATTATTATGGATGAACCTGATGCATTTTTAGACTTTGAAAACCTTAATGCACTTAAAGATCTTATCAATTCACACAAAGGAACATTGCTCGTTATTACGCATAACAGATATCTACTGAATCACTGCTTTAATAAAATTTTACATCTTGAAAACATGGAAATCCAAGAATTTGACGGTAGATTCATTGACTATAATTTCGAGTTGCTTCAAACTAAAATTGAATTACAAGAACTAGCTATGGCTGATGATGAAGAGATTGAACGAAATCTTATCTTATTAGAAAAACTAAGATTTAAAGCAAATCAAAATGCCGAAGCAGCTAGAGGAAGAGCAGTAAATGCTAGAGCTAAGGTAGTAGAAAGATTAAATGAGCGTAGAATCAAGGCTCCTTTTATAGCTATTAAAGAGCCAGATATACATTTTCCTACTGTTGATGAAATCGAGGAGAAAGTTGTTCTTAAAGTAAATAATTATAGTCTTACCTTTGATGATCTACTTCTAGAAAATGTTAATTTCCAGATAAAGTCTACTGATAAGGTGGCTTTTATTGGACCAAATGGTACAGGAAAAACTACTTTACTAAAAGAAATCTTTGAAAACAATAATGATGCTATTAAGATAAATAGCGAAGTTCAAATAGCTTATTTATCTCAGCTTCAAGATGAAACTCTAAATGAATCTAATACAATTGCTGAAGAATTCTTTGATAGTGGATTTAAAACTTATGATGAAATAAAATCCTTTATTTCAAACTATGGTTTTGATCGAGAAATAATCAATCAAAAGATAGGATCTTTATCTGGTGGAGAGAAAAACATGCTTCAATTAGCTAAAGTTTCCGCTAATAATGCAAATATATTGCTACTTGATGAGCCTACAATTCATTTAGACATTTACTCACAAATCGCACTTGAAAAAGCCATAAATAATTATAAAGGTGCAATTCTAATGATTTCCCATGATTACTATACAATTGCAAATTGTATGGATTATGTTTTAATGATTGAAAATAAAACAATTAGAAAAATGAGTATGCGCAAATTTAGAAAGATGATTTATGATAGTTATTTTGATAAAGATTATTTAGAAGTTGAACAAAAGAAAAAATCGGTTGAAACCAAAATTGAATTCTCTTTAAAAAATAATGATTTTGGACAGGCAAAGATTTTATCTGAAGAATTAGAAAAACTAATTGAGTTACTTTAATGATATGTGTTAGACCAAAAATACCAGCAATCCTTGCGATTACTGGTATTTGTTCATTTACAATGTCTTTTTAATATTCCTTGTATAATTGTAATGCATATAATCGTTTTGTAACAGCATGTTGAATGAAACGTCCCCA
>CAZUDG010000062.1:5397-11640 GCA_964618775.1 uncultured Lachnospiraceae bacterium
ATGGACAAATTATATCCCTAACAACCAAGTAGCAATTCCAAAATATAACATAAGTGCCACGGCATCAACGATAGTTGTTATTAGTGGTCCCGCCATTATAGCTGGATCAAGTTTAAGTTTCTTGGCAATGATAGGTAATACACCACCTACTATTTTTGATAATATTACTACAAATAATACTGTTATAGATACAGTGATAGCTATTAATATATCAACTTTTTCAAAGAAATATATCCTTAAAAGATTTACAATAGAAAGAGCTAGCCCTACTATTATGCTTACCCTCAACTCTTTCCAAATCACCCCAAAGGTGTCTTTAAGCTTGATATCACCTAAAGCTAATCCCCTGATTATTAAAGTTGATGATTGGGAACCAGCATTACCACCTGTATCCATAAGCATAGGTATGAAAGCCGCTAGTAAAGTTACTGATTGCAAGGCATGTTCATATTTTCTAATAATTCCCCCTGTAAAAGTTGCAGATATCATTAATATCAAAAGCCAAGGTATTCTATGCTTGGCTAATTCTAAAGGACTTGTTTTTATATAGTCTTTCTCTGATGGTTCCATAGCTGCCATTTTCTGAAAGTCTTCTGTAGCCTCTTCATCAATAACATCTACAATGTCATCTATTGTAACAATTCCTACGAGTCTATTTTCATTATCTGTAACAGGCATAACGATATAGTCATATTTTTTAAATAGCATGGCAATCTCTTCCTGATCATCATGAGTATTAACATGCACTTCGCCTGTCTCCATGATATCCCCTATGATATCAGTTTCTTCGCTAAGTATTAGCTTTCTAAGAGAAATATAACCTTCAAGTATTCTTTGTTTACCCATAACAAAGCAGGTGTTTATTGTAGCCTTATCAACTCCTGTTTTCTTAATATATTCAATAGCTTCTTTAACTGTCATCTCTTTCTTTAAGTCTACATACTCAATTGTCATTATACTTCCTGCAGAGTCTTCAGGATAATCTAAGAATTGATTAATTAGATCTCTTTTTTCATCATCAGTATTGCTAAGAACTTTCTTAACAATGTTAGCAGGCATTTCTTCCAAAAAATCAATAGCATCATCAAAGAATAGCTCCTCAACTATGCCTATCGCCTCTTCATCGGTAATAGATTCGACAATGTATTTTTGCAATTCCCTTGACATATTTGTAAAAACACCAGAAGCCATATCTTTCGGTAATACTCTAAACATAACTAATAATTGATGTTGGTCTATCTCTTCGAAGAAATATGCAACATCAATTTCTTTCATGTTTACAATTTCATTTCTTGCCTTAATATACTTACCTTCTTCAATAAGTTTAATAATTTCTTTATTCAATTGTAGCCCTCCTTTAATTGAGCCACAATTATAAAATAGTAACTATGGCTCTCCATCTAGCATTCACATTAGGATAAAAATTACTGGGTTCCGGGTGAGGATCCATAATTACCACCTCTGCTTTCTTTTAAGAATATTTTACCTATAAGTTTTTACAGCACTTGCTTAGTATACCATACTATTGGCATTAGTAATAGTTTCTCATTATTCCCTAGAATGGGCTATTCTAGCAGCTGCAGCACTAGCAATTCCAGCAACTAAATCATCTAAAAATGTATTCACTCCATTTTTCTTTCCCTCATCTAAAGTCTTAATTATTCCAGTTTTTTTCTTGTCTAAATAACCAAAGTTAGTTAAGCCAATAGTCCCATATACATTCACTATGGAAAGTGGTATTACCTCATCTATTCCGTATAGACCATCATCTGTTTCTACTATTGTTTGCAATGGTTCGGGGAGTAGTTTTTGTTCAGCTAATTCATCAAGTGCTATTCCTGTTAATATAGCATGGACTACCTCTCTTTTTTTCAATACATGTTTTATGTTCAATATACACTCTTCTAATAATAAATCAGGCAAATACTCTCTCTGTAGTTCTAGAACTATCTCTCCTATGTCCTCTAGATTAACTCCCCTACCTTCAAGTTTTTCTATTGCTATTTCTTGTAATGTATTCTCTTTCATAGTTTTATTTAACTCCTTTGTTTGTAATTTAATCTAGTTTCACTTCTCTTCTAGTTTCATCTCGTCCCTTATCATTTCTTTCTCACATAATTTCACTAGATCACCAGAGCTAATTGGCTCTTCTTGCCAAATTAATTGCGCAAATCTACAATTCATAGACCAGGTTGTCAATAGCATTAATTATGAGCCACTTATCCCCTTTGTTTAATGATATGATCCCAATAAGTTAGATTTTTTAGTCTAACTTTTGTGGATCCATTCATAACAGGGTTTAAGCAGCTCTACTTCCTTGCTTTTCAGTTATTTAAAATATGATTTTAAAGAGTGGGGTTTTCTTTTATGGAGATAATTGACAAAGTAAGTCTCTACCTTGTTCCACCACCTGAACCTCCACCAAATGAACCTCCACCGCCACCTCCGAAGGATCCACCACCTCCACCACCAAAGCTTGATGTGGTTGATGAAGTATTGGCACTGGCTTGAGTTGAGGCAACAGCACGGGCAAAATGACTAGTCATTATAATTGTTCGTGTGTCATAATTCATTTCATAATCAATTCTTGGGTTGACAATCTTGAGTTGTTCATAAACCTCTTCTGCAATCCCCATATATGCTGCCCATACCATTAATTCTTGCCACAAAACCACATGGGAAACTTCCCGTTCTTCAATTAAAGAAAAGTCTTTTAAATAGTTTTTAAATCCAATTATATTATCACCTAACTCTTGTCCTTTTGGGGTAATAGAAAGTTCTCTATGTGTAAAAATCTTAAGAACCTTCCTAGTAAATGCTTCAATGTAACCCCCTTGTATCATGGTTTCTTCTGATCGGTCTTTAATTGAATCAGTCCAATTATTGAAAGTATCAATGTTTTTATTAACATAACGATTAAATTCTTTTTCAGAAAGAATGTTATCTTTTCCTGCTGCTTTGATAACCATATTCCACAATCTTCTCTCCAATTCATTTTCAAGTTGGGGTTGGTTTGATACGATTTCAAGTGCTAGTTTATCCCGTTTAAAGATAACTCCAACTTCTTCTACCTTATCTTGTAATCGTCCTTCTGACACCCACTTTAATATGAAAGCAGAAATCCAGTCTGAGACCTTAGAATCCGTGAAATATTGCGTATTAATAAAATGGCCTTTATAAGGTGTTTCTCTATAGTAGCCATCTTTAGTCGTTGGTCGAAACTTATCGTTCTTTGACTTTGACCTCTTTGTTCTGGAGGAGAATATTTTTCCTATAATAAATAAAGGTATAAGGGTCCTAAGAAATCCAAAAATTAAGTTAAATGGGTTGTTTGAAAAACCATCTGATTCGTCATAATCAGGAATTCTATCCTCTGTATAGTCTTCATAATCATATCCATCTAGACTTGCCCCATCCATAGCCATTTGGATTAATTCTTCGCTTGTTTCATCACTAGTATGGCTTGTGGTAAATGGTGAACCTTCGAAAATGCCTAGTAAAACCACATAATCACTTTGCATGAAGGAGTCTCCGCTTTTCATAATCAGAGCCTGAGGTGTGATTTCTGTTGTCCCACCCTCATGTCCAAAAGCCCAAAACCTTGATTCAGGATTAATGAACTCAAATGATGTATCGGACAAAACCTCTATTTGAATATTCTCAACCGGGTCTAGGTCTGGATTAATAAACTGCCAATAAAACCTTTGGTGGTCATCAGCTAAATTAGAAATAAAGTTTGTAATCTTATATTCTATTATGAATTCTCGCCTTCCATATTCACCCAAACCAAAACACAGCTCAGTTTCACTGCCTGTATAATTCACTCCGTACTTGCCCGCTTTTTCAGAAAATGATGCATTTATATCCCATTCACCAATATTCTCTAGTGGGTTGTTGTTTTCATCATATACGGTAAGTTCTACTAACTCAGAATCCCCTAAATCACCTAAAGATATATAATGTTCAGTGCCTTCCTCAGCATAAAAGATTCGATGATCTCTTATTATAACTGAACCATCCTCTTGAATGTTTGCCTTTATATGAATGGATTCAATTTCATTTTCTGCTAGAACATTTACTGTTGAAGTAGATGCAAATAGTAAAAAGGTAAATACAAAAATCCATCCAATTTTTTTAAATCTTACCATTGTGGCATATCTGATTTAGAACTAGAACTTTGGAAGTAAGCTTCCTGGCTAAATCCAAACATTCCGGCAACAATAGAGGAAGGAAATTGCTGAACTTGGCGATTAAATTTAGTAACTGTGTCATTATAAACCATTCGTGCTTGACGAACGTTGTTTTCGTATTTGTCTACACCCTCCATTGCCTGAATGTATACTCTATCTGCCTTTAATTCTGGATAATTTTCAGCAACTACATTAATTTGATTCATAGCTTGTTCAAATAGGTTATCGTCTTTCTCAATTGTCGTAGGTTCTGATGTACGATCTACTTTTGCTCTCATGGCTGTTATATTCGTTAATGCCTCCGCTTCATGAGAGGAGTATTTTTTGGCTGCATCTATAAGAGCCTTAACCGCATCCCATCTTGATTCAACTTGAGCTGCAATGTTGCCCATTGAGTTTCTAACAAATTCTCGTGAAGATATTAGTTTGTTATATGTGGAAACACCCCACAATAATATCAATACAACTATGACTATAACTGCAATCCACTCCATAATCTTTCATTCCTTTCTTATCTAATCCATATTTTATTATATGCTTTCATTTTACACTAATTCATTCTGTTTGTCATGCAAATTTATTGCAAATGTCAAAATTTGGTGAATGTGAAACAAAATAGAATTAATAATATTTTTGTAAACAAGCTAATATGTTCTTTGATTAAATTACTTATGTTGTTTAAAAAATTACCAGATGTTATAATTGACTTAAAATAACATAATAGGGGGGATTTGTTAATGAAGTTGAATTATAAGAGAACTTTCTTTATAGGTATGGCTTTTATGTCTGTTACATCATTTTGGCAATTATACGATAATATTATACCCTTAATACTTCAAAACAATTTTGGTATAGGGGAAACATTCACTGGTGGAATAATGGCGATAGATAACATCTTGGCTTTGTTTTTACTTCCATTCTTTGGAGCCTTATCTGATAAGTTAGATACTCCACTGGGTAAGAGGACTCCCTTCATCATAGGCGGAACTACCCTTGCAGTTATCTTTATGATGATAATTCCATACTCTGCTAAAACTACAAATTTTCCACTCTTTTTTATATCCTTAGGAGTTGTTTTGTTGGCAATGGGTACATATCGATCACCAGCTGTAGCTTTGATGCCTGATTTAACACCTAGGGTACATAGAAGCTCCGCCAATGCTGTAATCAACTTAGTAGGAGCTGTAGGTGGTATTACAACTCTTTTATTTATTAGATTTCTGGTTCCACAAGGTCCTCTTCCTGATTATACCAAGTTATTCTTAGCAGTTGCCATCTTTATGGTAGTAGCAATTATTATACTTTTAACAACAATAAAGGAAAAGAAACTATTAAACCAAATAGCTGATTCTCCTGAATATAAAGATGACAAATTAGAAGAGGCATCTAGAGTAGCTGCAGAAGAATCAGGCCATATGCCAAAGGATGTTAAGAAGAGTTTATATTTCATCCTTGCATCCATTTTCTTGTGGTTTACAGCTTACAATGCTATAACAACGGCTTTTTCAAGATATGCCACAAAGGTTTGGGGAATGGAAGGTGGAGGCTTTGCTTCAGCCTTGATGGTAGCTACAGCGGCTGCTATTGTAAGTTATATCCCTATTGGCTTTATATCTAGTAAAATAGGTAGAAAAAAGACTATAATTATTGGAATTATCACTATAACTACTTCATATTTCTTTGGATTCCTTTTCTTAGAGCCTAGTCCAATTATCAATGTGGTCTTTGCATTTACAGGATTTGGATGGGCTGCCATAAATGTAAATTCTTACCCTATGGTTGTAGAGATGAGTAAAAGTGGTGACATTGGGAAATATACTGGATTATATTATACATTTTCAATGGCCGCTCAGGTATTTACACCTATATTCTCTGGTTTCCTATTAGAGAATGTGTCTTATAGAACACTTTTCCCATATGCAGTGGTGTTTTCATTATTATCACTGTCTACCATGCTATTTGTAAAACATGGAGATTCAAGACCAGCTAAAAAGAAAAGTGCCATAGATAATTTTGATGTTGAGGATTAATAAAAAAAGATTATGAGTTTAGG
>CAZUDG010000063.1:0-3801 GCA_964618775.1 uncultured Lachnospiraceae bacterium
ATCTTTTTAATTGCTGAAACTAAATAAGGGTTTTGACACACTGATTAATGATGACCTTTTCCTCTTTGTTCCTTGTTTAAGATATTAGTTATCCTGACTCCGAAGTTCTCATTGATAACAACTACCTCTCCAAATGCAAGAAGTTTACCATTGATATATATGTCTAATGGTTCATCTGCAAGTTTGTTGAGTTCAACTATAGAACCCTCATCAAAGGATAAGATGTCCCTAACTGTTTTTTGGCTCTTACCTAAGACTACACTTAATTCTAGGTCAACGTCCCTTACTAGTTTTATATTTCTTGGTGAGTCATGTTCTTGTTTCTCTTCTTCAAGATTGGGAAATATGGATTTTTGTACTGCTATCTTATTATCTGTTTCTCCTGCTTTAGTATCATCTCTATCATTGTTTACTTGATTCTCTTTCATAACGAGTCCTCACCTTCTATATATTGTAATACTTGTACTGCTAATCTAGAGTTTGTTTGGCCTGGTTTAACTAGATAGTGAAGCTTGTCTTCGACATACATCTTAAGTGGGTCTGTTGTCTTTATGTCTAATTGAAGAATATCTCCAGTCTCCAATTTTATAAAATCATCTACTGTAATATTTAAGTCCCCAAGGACTACTTCTAAGTTAACTTCAGATGACATTATTCTATCCTGAATAATCTCCTGGTTATCATCATTAACTGCCTTATCAAAATCAAACCAGTTTTTCATACTTAGTTTATCTAAGACGTTTTCAAAGGATACATAGGGAATACATATATTCATAAAGCTTTTAGCATCCATAACCTCTATCACAAAGCTGATAAGTATAACCGGTTCATTAGGCGACATGTTCTGAAGTAACTGAGGATTCGTCTCTAAGGAATCTAATTCGGTGCTAATTGGTATTACATCTACCCAAGCTGCCTCGAATGATCTTAATGTACTTAGTACTATCTCCTCTAAAAGGCCTAGTTCTATATGGGTGAAACCTTCCTTGCTATGTGGCATTGTGGAAGAAATACCTTCAGGTCCACCACACATCAAATCAATTGCTTGAATACAAAACTCTGGATTAATTTCTAGAATCTGTACTCCTCCTAGTGGTTTTGAACGAAACATAGCCAATAAAGTGCTCTTTGGAATTGATTTTATAAATTCATCATAAGAAATTTGGTCTATTTCACCTAAGCTTATTTTTGTATTAGACCTTAGTTGACTAGTCAGTAAATTCTCTGCAATTTTAGAAAAGTTTTCAAAAATCATATATAAGGTGTTTATATATTCTTTCGAAAACTTAATAGGCCTTCTAAAATCATAAGGCCTTACTCTACTCTTATCGCTTTCCTCTGTTATCGTTTCAGAGTCAATTTCACCTGTATTAAGAGCTTCTATTAGTGAATCAATTTCTTGTTGTGACAATTCTTTTTTCACTTAACATCCCTCGTTTATATTGTTATTATTTAATATTATTAATCATCGACATTATTTCATCAGTAGTCTGTACCGCTTTTAAATTTAAAGAGTAGGATCTTTGAAATGCTATCATATCACTAAGTGACTTAGCCAAGTTTACATTAGATGCCTCTAAAGCATTCTGTCTAATATCTCCGAAAGCATCTGGATAATCCGTTGAATTATATAGATTTATATTGTCAGTTGCTAAATATCTTCCTTCACCTAGTGGAACTAGTGAATCTAGAACTGTAGGACTATAGAGAACTATTCTACCTAGATTTGTTGATTGGTTCCCTGCTTGATGGAAGATTTCCCCATTATTAGCTATGGTTATATCCCCTTCTGGCCAGTTTTCCGGCTGTAGGTTGTAATCTATATCAAGATAATAGCCTATGCCATTAGTTAAGGTTCCATCTGGGTTTAGATGAAAATTTCCATTCCTAGTTAATGATAGGTTACCTTCCCCATCAACTAATCCAAAAAACCCTTGACCTTCGATTGCCAGGTCAAATTCTTTAGGTGAGTCTATAATTGCCCCTTGCTCAAAGTTTACACTGGCTATACTACTCTTAGCTCCCATGTTTATGTTCTTATCAGCAGCATTACCCGATAGAACCACATCATTTTCATGTATTTCATTGTTTAAGAGTTCCTGAAAGCCAATATCCTTCCTTTTATATCCATAGGTATTTACATTAGCTATGTCATCAGAGATTGCATTCATTTTTCTTTGTACAGAATGCAGCCCAGTTTTACCTATATTTAAAATAGAATTCATAAGTGTCTACCTAAACCTTTCCGATTTCATTTACAGCTCTGTTTAGTGTTTCATCCATAGCATTGAGTATTTTTTGGTTTGATTCAAATTCCCTAGAGATTTCTATCAACTTTACAATTTCATCTACAACTTCTACATTTGACATTTCCAAGTGTCCTTGGATTATTTCACCATTAATATTATTATAATTCATACCATCAGCTAAAAATATAGTGTCACCTAGAGTCTCTAAAGCTTGATAATCATCAAAGTCTGCTATTAATAATTTAATATTATGATCCATAATATTGCCATGATTATCTACTTGGAAATTAGAATTGTATAAATTTATAGGTGATATTTGTCCTGTTGGATCTGTACCCATAACTAGATGACCTTCTAATGTAGCAAGTTGATTATTATCATTTATTATAAAATTACCATCCCTAGTAAATCCTAGTCCATTCTCCATTTCAATTACAAAAAAGCCATTACCTATAATTCCAAAATCCGTTGTTTTGTCTGTTTGATTAATCGCTCCTTGTTCAAAGTTTTTATGGACTGAATCTATTTGGTTTCCAAATACAAAGCCTCCAATATCTTGCCTTTGATCAAGACGAGAACCTCCAGAGTGATTCATCATTTCATGGCTTTCCATTGTGCTTTGAACTATATTCTGAAATTTATAACCTGGTGTGTTTGCATTAGTAACGTTTGCACTTGCATTCTCAAGTCTTTTTTGAAGTATGTTCATATTTCTATTGATAGTTTCTGTACTTCTTAGCACCTTAACCCTCCTCCAACAATTCTTTTAGTTTAATTAGTGTTTTCCCATGAATTTGAGATACTCTTGGCGTAGAAATATCTAATATATATGCTATATCTTTCAAGGGTAATTCCTCAATATAATAGAGGTTTAATATTATTTGTTCCCTTTCCTTTAACTTACCTATAGCAGCTTTTAACATCCGCTTTCTCTCATTTTTTAATATTACATCTTCTGGTGACTGACTACTATCATCTTCTATCATATCCTTCAAATAGACATCACTACTTTCACCAGTAAATATAGTTGATTCCAAGGATACATTAGATAAATGATGAACCGTCTCATGAATCTTCGATAAATCACTAGCATCAATTCCTAGCTCTTCACATATCTCTTCCTCACTAGGGGTTATCAGATTCCTATTGGTCAATTCTTCCTTGGCAGAATAATACTTGTTAAGCTTACCCATTCTATCCCTTGATACAGGACCAGAACGTCTCATTTCATCTAAAACTGCACCCTTAATTCGTAGGCTTGCATATGCTTCAAAAGGAACATTTTTACCCTTATCAAACTTCTTGATGGCATCCATCAATCCTATAACCCCAATACTTACCAGGTCATCCAAATCATAATCATACCCTCTATCCATTCTAGAAACAACTCTTTTAACCAAGGGCAAATGCCTCATTATTAATTTTTCATTATCAGAATATGCATAATCCATAGAATATCCCTCATCTTTATATTCTTATTTAGTCCACTACAGTAGTCACACTACTACTCTATTTCTTCTAATAGGAATCTGGCAAAACAAGCACATAAGGG
>CAZUDG010000063.1:3901-11562 GCA_964618775.1 uncultured Lachnospiraceae bacterium
CGTCCCCGCAACACGCTAAACCTTCTCAATCATTCCAACCACTTCAATCTCAACATCGTTGGGAACCTCACTTAATGATAAAACTGCCATTTGGGGGAATGTATAAGAAATCAAATTCTTAAGTCCAACTCTAACCTTTGGTGAAACCAATATTACAAACTCTATACCATTTAATAATAAATTTTCACTTGTGTTTTTTATGTTTTCTAATATCCTAGTAATAACATCATGTTCAAGGACCGGTATAGATCCAGCTGCAGATCTTTGTATATTATCTGATAACATTTCTTCTAGGTCTGGATGAATAGTTATTACCGACAAGACTTCTTCTTGATTTATGTGGGGCTTTACAATTGTTCTCTTAAGAGCTTGTCTTACATACTCAGTTAAAACTTCTGCATCTTTTATCATAGCCCCATTATCAGCTAATGTTTCTAAGATTGTGACCAAGTCATTAACTGGTATATTTTCTTTAAGAAGATTTTGAAGCACCTTTTGTACTTCTCCTAGGGTCATGATATCTGGAATAAGTTCATCTATTACCACATTATATTTCTCTTTGATGCCTTCTAGTAATTGTTTTACTTCTTGCCTTCCTAGAAGTTCATGACTGTGAGATTTAATTATTTCTTTTAATTGTGTAATTAGCACTACTACAGGCTCTACTACTGTATATCCAACTATCTCAGCTTTTTCTTTATCTTGCTCATCAATCCATAGGGCATCCATTCCAAAGGCTGGTTCCTTTGCTGGTATACCTTCAAACTCAAATTCTGAATCACCAGGTTCAATTATCATATATTTATGTACATATAGGTTTCCGCCTGCTATCTTATTGCCTTTTATTTTAATAACATATTCATTGGCCTCAAGTTGTAGATTGTCCCTTATGCGAATTGGATTAAGTATTATACCTAGTTCACTTGCACATTGCCTACGAATAGACATTATGTGACTTACAATATTGTTGTCATTACCCTCATCAGTAAGGCTGATAAGTTCATATCCAATTTCTAGGGATATTGGTTCTACTTGTATGCTCACAACACCCTCTTCATGTTCAGTTTCTCTAATATGTGCGACTGCAGTTTCTTCAATTGCTCTTTCATGGTCTATCTCAGATTTATCATTTTCAAGAAGTAGATAACCTGCTACCCCAAGCACCACTGCTATGAAAAGAAATGGTACAGTAGGAAAACCTGGTACTAGGCCTATTAAGAACATTACAACTGAAGAGATTAATATAACTTTAGAAGAATTAAAAAGCTCACTTTCTAAGGATTGGCCAAAGCTATGTTCATCATCTGAACGGGTAACAATTATACCTGAGGCAATAGATATAAGTAAGGATGGGATTTGGGTAACTAGGCCTGCACCAATTGTAAGCTTACCAAATACGTCTAATGCGTCCATTGCTCCCATACCTTCACGTATGCTAAATAGAAGTATTCCACCTATTAGGTTAATTACGGCAATTACAATACCTGCAATTGCATCCCCTTTAACAAACTTACTAGCACCATCCATTGAGCCATAGAATCCTGCTTCTCTTTGAAGATCATGTCTTCTTTTCTTTGCGGTATCTTCATCTATAATTCCTGAGTTAAGGTCAGCATCAATAGCCATCTGCTTACCAGGAAGTGCATCAAGTGTAAATCGTGCAGTTACTTCTGAAACCCTACTAGCACCACTAGTTACAACTACCATTTGCACAATTATTATAATTATAAATATTATTGCTCCTACAATATAGTTGTTCCCTGCAACAAAATCACCAAAGGCACTAATAACACTTCCTGCATTTCCCTCACTTAAGATTAGTCTAGTAGAGGATATATTAAGGGCTAATCTAAACATTGTAGTAATTAAAAGCAGAGTAGGAAATGTGGAGAATTCAAGTACACTATTGGTAAACAAAGTAAGCAAAATTATAATTATACTTAAAGCTATATTTATAACAAGCAGTAAGTCTAAGGCTTGATTAGGTATAGGAATTATAATAACCCCAATAATTGCTACGACACAGAAGGCAATTAATATATCACTATATTTGGACATTCTATCTAGGGTTTTTTTAACAATAGCATTCATAAAAACTCCTTAATTAAATCTTGTGTTTTTTCTTTTCATTTATTTCATATACTAAAGCTAATATTTCAGCTATTGCTTTATATAGGTCCATAGGTATGGTTTCACCTATTTCAATTTCTTTATACATAGTTCTTGCAAGGGGTTTGTTCTCAATTATTGGAATGTCATGTTCCTTGGCTAATTCTCTTATCTTAGCAGCAACATGATCTGCCCCCTTAGCAGTTACTACAGGAACTTGGTCCTTCTTTTCATCATATCTAAGTACAATTGCTATATGGGTTGGATTAGTTATAACAACTGTTGATTCTGGTATATCTGCCATCATCCTGCCCATAGCCATTTCTCTTTGCTTTTGCTGTCTAGCTGATTTTATTTGAGGACTTCCTTCCATTTCTTTATACTCATCTTTAATCTCTTGATTACTCATTCTTAAGTTTTTCTTGTAATCTCTTTTTTGCATTACATAATCCAAGATTCCAATACTTATCATAAAAATCCCTATATCCATACCCAGCCCTTTAACAAAATCTAATAAAAAGAAATATATTTTTTCTGTACCTATATCTCCACTGTTTAGTATTTGTTTAACTGATTCAGATAAGTTTTTATAGGTTAAATAAAATACAATTATTAATTTTGATAAGTTTTTTATTAGATTAAATATAGCCTTAACTGAAAACATATTCTTAAAGCCTTGTATAGGATTTATTCGGTTAAAGTCAGGCTTTAAAGGTTCCGTTGTGTTTAGAAATCCTGTTTGTATGATATTACCTATAAATCCTACTAACACTGCAATAGCCATAAATGGTAATACCATAAGTGCAAATTGAATGAGATTGTTCATAAGGAATGGACCAAGCCCAGAAGCAGACAACTTATTTAGTGATGAGTCCAAAGCAAAGGAGTTCTCCATAAACTTTCTAGCATTTATTAATAAGTACTCTCCTAGTACATTTATTAACATTAAAAACACAATAAAAGACACAGCTGATATTAAATCAGGACTCTTTGCAATTTGACCCTTTTTCCTTGCATCACTTAACCGCTTGGGGGTTGCCTCTTCAGTTTTGCTTGCTTTATCATCCATTTTAATTCTCCTACAAGGCTATGATCAAGTTAATAAATTCCTCTAAGTATCCAGGAACCATTGCTATTACCTTACCTATTCTTCCTATAAGCCATGAAAGCATAAGCATAGTAACAAAGAAACTAACCGCCGCTTTAAGTGGCATTCCCAACATCAAAACATTTATCTGAGGAACGGTTTTAGATATAATTCCTAGAACTACATCTGTTACTAAGACCACTATTATAAGTGGTGCAGCTAGATTTAAGGCCAGTTCAAAAGATAAGGAAAACAGTTTTATAATTCCATGTGTTACCCCACCATTAAAACTTATATTGCCAATTGGTAGTAGCTTAAATGAATTCATCATTGACCATAAAGTTTTATGATGCAAATCTAACATAAAGAAAACACTAATAGATAGCCAATAATAAACTCTACCGTAGTGGGAAGCATTTATTCCCATAGATGGATCATAAACTGAAGCCATGGAAAATCCTGCCTGGAAATCTACCATCTGTCCTGCCATTTCAATAACAGCAAATACTATTTTGGTTATGTAACCCATAGCTAGTCCTAATAGAGCCTCTTCTATAGCCATAACAAATAGAGAAAACACACTATAAACGACATCTACTTGAGGAATTGTATTTACAATAAAAAAACTTAATACCATAGATAAGGCTACCTTGTATATATTCGGCAAGCTCTTGAATGAAAAACCTGGGCAAACTACTATAAATGATGTAACCCTGGTAAAAACCAGTACAAAGGCGAAAATAAACTCTGTCATATTTTTACCCTATACTTCCTAGCATTGCATATAGTTCTGTGGTTAAAGATACAATGGTATTTATCATGAAGTTACCAAATATGACTAAGGCTAAAATTACAGCAATAATCTTTGGAACAAAACTAAGTGTCTGTTCTTGGATTTGAGTGGTAGCTTGAAATATACTGATAATCAAACCGACTACTAGGGCTATTACAAGCACAGGACCTGCTACAGTTATTATTGTTAAAAATGCTTTTCTCATGATATCTAAAGCTATAACCTGAGTCATTCTAATCTCCTACTTTAAACAAAACTACCCAACAATGATTCGACCACTAAATACCATCCATCCACTAAAACAAACAATAATATCTTAAAGGGCAGTGATATCATTACTGGTGGCAACATAAACATTCCCATAGACATTAATATACTGGCTACTACCATATCTATAACTAAAAAAGGGATGAAAATAATAAATCCCATACTAAATGCTAATCTTAGCTCGCTTATAGCAAATGCTGGTATAATCACAGTGAGGGGTAAATCCATTGGTTCAGCAACATTCTCATTTCCTGAAGCTCTTAAAAACAATGCTAAATCCTTCTCCCTGTTGGTCTCTTTTAACATGAATTCCTTAATAGGAATACTCGCTTGTTCAAATGCTTGTTCTTGATTTATCTCATCTGCCAGATATGGCTCTACTGATGTCTCCATCACTTGTGAGTATACCGGCTGCATAATGAAGAAAGTCAAGAATAGTGCCAAACCTATTAAAAGTTGATTAGGTGGACTTTGCTGTGTACCTAGAGCATTCCTTAGAAAAGAAAGCACTACAATTATTCTAGTAAATGATGTGGTCAGTATTAAAATTGATGGTGCTAATGTAAGTACTGTCAACATTCCTAGTAGTTTAATATAATCTACTGTTGCTTCTGGGTCTCCTGTATCAAATATATCATTGATCGGATTTATTTCTTCAGCCAAAACCATCTTTGGAATTAGCATCATCAGACCTATTATGATTACTCCTAAAATTATGTAATTTTTCTTTAACTTTTTTCTGAATGCCAAGATATTTCACACGCCCTTCATCTTCAAACTCTTCAAGTAATTTTTCTATCTCTTTTTTGTCTAATTCTTTTAATATCTCATTACTGTTTTCATTAAAACTCATTAAATAGTATTTTCCGCTAATTTCCACAACACTAATGTAAGAATTTTTATTGACTGCTACTCTTTCAATAATCTTGACTATTTTATTATTAGCAGACATCTGTTTGTTAAGAAATTTAAGGATGGAATTAGCCAATAAGATTACAATAATCAAAACAATTACTGTTTGAATTAAATTAAAGATAGTTTCTAAAGGCATAAGGGTACTCCCTTCACTGTACAATTATATCTGTAATATATATATCTTCAACTTCTAGTAAATCAAAAGCAGTGTTTATATCTTCTTTTATATTTATTTTTAGGATTGCTACACTATCATCAGTTAATAAATCACTTTTAGTACTTTCTCTCAAGTTATTAATAATTATATCTCGAATTTTATTTACATTTGAATTGATTGCTTCTTCATACTTCTCGTCGGTATACATAAGAGCAATTGAAATCTTTAAATAGTTATTCTCAGGAGGCGTAGATTTTAGGTTTACCACAAACTCATCTAGGGAAACTGTATATTCTTTTTTTGCCTTCTCCTTTTTTTCTGATCCAAATACATCTTTTTTAAAAAGTAATAAATATGTGCCTGTCATAACTAAAGCTAAAATCAATATCAGTAATATAATTATTATTAGTTTACTTATACTTCTATTTCCTCTTGTCTCCATTATGTGTCACTTTCCTCATCAAATACTATCAATATATTTACCCTTCTATTCTTAGCACGATTCTCTACACTATCATTAGATACAATAGGCCTATATTCACCATATCCTACCGCTGATAATCTATTAGGATCTATGTTCTCTTCCTCTACTAAGTATCTTACAACCGAAACAGCTCTTGCTGTCGAAAGTTCCCAGTTGGTGTCATATACTCCGCTTGCCATTGGTACATCATCTGTATAACCTTCTATCATTATTTCATTATCAAAACCACTTATTAAATCTTTTAATTGCTGTAAAACTTCGACTCCCTCTACCTTTAAGGAGGCACTGCCTGGCTCAAAAAGAATTGCATCCTTTAATTCAACAAAGACACCCCTATCACTTATCTGGGCTGAAACATCAGAGCCTAAATCTCCATCCCCAATGTATTCACTTACCCTTTTATACATTTCTTCATCTTGTGCTAATCCCGCTGATGAATTTGATGTTCCTGATGAATCTGATGTTCCTGACGAATCTGTTATATTGTTTTGTCCATCTAATATTGATTCTTCGCCAGCTGAACCTGCTAGGATTGATTGAAATGAACTAGCAACATTACTAAATTGGCTCTCACTAATACTTGACATAGAAAACAATAATATAAAGAAGGTTAAAAGCAATGACATCAAATCGGAGAAGGTTACCATCCAACCAGGACTGCCGCCACCACCACTATCATTTGTTTTTTTTCTTCTTCTACTCATAGCTTTCTGTCTCCTCTAGGTGACCTTCATCATCCTCTAATTCTTTCTTCTCAATAGGAGATAGGTATGTAGCTAGTTTTTCTTCAATAAGTCTTGGATTACTTCCTGCTTGTATTTCTAGCATTCCATCAATTATCATCTCACCTGTAAAAATTTCTTCATCTGTTTGGATTCTTAAATTATTGGCTATAGGTAAAAATATAAGGTTAGCTGCCAAACTTCCATAAAATGTAGTGAGTAAAGCGGTAGCCATACCTGAACCTATAGTAGATGGATCTTGTAGGTTTGATAACATAATTATAAGTCCAATCAATGTTCCAAGCATACCAAAACCAGGCGCAAGCTCTCCCCATTTATTAAAGACATCTTGTCCTATTCTATGTCTTCTGTCTATAGAATCAAGTTCTAATTCTAGTATCTGCCTTATTCTATCTGCTTCAGTTCCGTCTACCACCATTTGTAATCCACTTGCTAGTAATTCATTCTCTACTTCTTCTATGTCATCTTCTAACGACAAAAGACCTTGCTGCCTTGATTTGTGAGACAAATCACCTAACATTTTAATTATACTTACCCTATCATCTTTAGGCCTAAATAATAATTTCCTTAATACACTAGGAATTTTAATTATAGATTGAAATGGAAAACTAATTAATAAAGCACAGAAAGAACCTACAAATGTTATCAAGATAGAAGGTGGATCAATAAAACTAACATCATTACCTGCTATTTTTATTGACCATATTATAACTATTATTCCTGCCGTTAAGCCTATAGTCGGCCAAATATTCCTTCTCATTTAACTACCTCCGGTAATTTAATAAAGATATTTCTCTTGTAATCAACTATCTTGTCAATAATTTCATCTGTTTTATCCATTACTCTAAGTGTCTTACCATCTACTAAGGTTATAATTGTGTCATGAGCTACATCAATTCTATATATTAAGTCAGAATTCAAATAAAAACTTTTGTTGTTGATTGAAGTAAGCATTATCATATAAATACTCCTTTCAATAATCATTCTTTTAGACCATTGCTCCGTATTTTTTGCTTATAATAGGAATATGGTAGAACAACCAATTAAGGATATCCTTTGCTCCTCGCCTAAGAAGGGCTTGGGTTGTTCTATCCAATTCCAATAAT
>CAZUDG010000064.1:0-3586 GCA_964618775.1 uncultured Lachnospiraceae bacterium
GCTCTTAAACTTATCAGCTTATAATAAGCTGTAATATTTAAGAGATATGGTCACTACAATTCTTGATAATTCACTTTATAATTAAATTTAAACTAGTTTAAAACTTACTTGATAATCATTCAAGAAAAAACTTTATACTTAACTGCTATCCAGATATTCTTACCTACTATCCTAATCAATCCCTGCAAATTGACTATTATATAATTCAAAGTAAAATCCTTTTTCCTCTAGTAACTCTTCATGATTCCCTTTTTCAATTATATTGCCGTCCTTTAATACTAGAATAATATCAGATTCCTTAATTGTTGATAAACGATGGGCTACGATAAAGCTTGTCCTTCCCTTCATCATTTTACCAAAGGCATTCTGAATTTGCTGCTCAGTTCTTGTATCAATTGATGACGTTGCTTCATCTAGTATTAGCATAGGAGGAAGAGCTAGCATTACCCTGGCTATACTCAGTAATTGCTTTTGTCCATGGGATAAATCCCTTCCATTATCAGAGATAAAGGTGTCATATCCATTTGGTAATCGCCTGATGAAGTTGTGGGCATGAGCCGACTTAGCAGTTTCAATCACTTCTTCTCTGCTGGCTTCTGCTTTGCCATATTTAATATTTTCTAAAATTGTAGCAGACTTCAACCAAGTATCTTGTAAAACCATTCCAAAGTTTGTTCTAAGACTTTTCCTTGTCATAGCACCTATGTCCACGCCACTTACCTTGATACTTCCGCTGTCAATTTCATAAAACCTCATAAGTAAGTTAATAAGGGTTGTTTTTCCAGAACCTGTAGGTCCCACAATGGCCACCTTTTGACCTGGCTCTACATCTAAAGTCAAATCCCTAATTAGTTCTACTTCAGGATCATATGAAAAATACACCTGGTTCATATCTACTCTACCATCTATTTCTTTTAATTCTATAGCATTCTTGGAATCTGGTATAATTGACTCTTGTTCTATAAAATCAAACACACGGGCTGCACTAGCTAGTGCGTTTTGAAGTTCTGCTATTACCCCTGATATTTCATTAAATGGCTTTGTATATTGATTTGCATAACTTAATAAACTGGTTAATTGCCCAACAGTTATACCTCCATTTATTACTGATATAGCACCAACAAGACCAACCGCTGAGTAGACAAGACCATTCACAAATCGAGTGGCAGGATTGGTAGTAGAAGAATAAAAAGTTGCTCTTAGTGAGGAATAGTCCAGTTTTTTGTTAATTTTATCAAATCTTTTCTGGGCTGTCTCTTCATAACTAAAGGCTTGGACTAGCTTTTGATTTTCAATCATTTCATTTATTAATGAAGTTAGATCTCCTCTTTGTCTAGATTGCTCAGTAAACATTGAGTAAGTCTTATTTGCAATAAAACTTGCGACTAACAATGAAATTGGCGTTATCAACACCACTACAATAGTAATTCTAAAATTGACTGATAACATAAATATCAATGTTCCCACTATAGCCAAAACACCTGTAAATAGTTGTGAAAACCCTATAAGTAAGCCATCTGCAAACTGGTCAACATCATTTACTATACGATTGATTATATCTCCATGACCGTGGCCATCAATATAGGACAAGGGTAGATTTGTGATTTTTTCAAATGCTGTTTCCCTTATATCTTTTACTACTGAATAAGTCACCTTATTGTTAAGCAAATTCAATAGCCACTGGCAAATTGATGTTAAAACCACTAAAACACCTATTACTATTAGCACTTCAAGAATTCCAGCAAAATCAACCTGGTCTTTAGTTACTATCAAGTCAACAGCCTTACCAATTAGAATTGGCAAATATAATGTCATTGCCACAGATAAGGCTGCAAATATCAAAGAGGCAATCACCTGTATTCTATATTTTTTTATATAAGTTAAAACCCTTTTTAATGTTGTCTTAGAATTCATTTGCGGCCTCCTTTGGAAACTGTGAATAATAAATCTCTTGATAAATATCACAATTTTCAATCAATTCTTTATGGGGACCATATCCAACCAACTTACCATCATTTAATACAATGATTTTGTCAGCATGTAGTATGGATGCCGCTCTTTGTGAAACAATAAATGTGGTCATGTTTTTATTTAAATCACCTATAGCTTTACGGAGTCTAGCATCTGTCCCATAGTCTAGGGCTGATGTAGAATCATCTAGAATTAAGATTTCTGGCTGTCTTATTAATGCCCTTGCTATTGAAAGTCTTTGTTTTTGGCCACCTGAAAAGTTTCTCCCTCCCTGTTGTACAATAAAATCAAGTTGGTTTTTCTTTTTCTCAACAAACTCCATTGCTTGAGACTGCTTAAGGGCATTGTACATTTCTTCTTCTGTTGCCCCTGCCTTACCCCATCTTAAGTTATCCCTAATTGTCCCTTGAAATAATGCTGCATGTTGTGGTACGATACCAATTTGCTCACGCAAATCTTTCACTTGATATTCTTTTACATTTTTACCATCAAATATAACTTCCCCTTCACTTACATCATAAAATCTAGGGATTAAATTAATAAGTGTAGTCTTTCCAGAACCCGTACCACCTATAATCCCTATTACCTCACCCTTATTTACAACAAATGATATATCTGTTAAAGAATCCGCTGATGCATCTTTATATCTTACAGATACATTATTAAATGTAACATGAGGGTTTTGATCTTGTTCTTGCTGATCAATAGCCTCCTCACTAGGATTGCTTATACTTGGGCTTAAGTCAAATACCTTTGAAATCCTATTGGCAGAAGCTAGTCCTTTATTCATAGTTATAATTAAAGTGGCCAATTTTATCATTTCTACTAATATTTGAGACATATAATTTAATAAGGCAACTACCGCCCCTTGGGTGATAATACCTCGATCTACTTCTTTTGCTCCAACCCAAACAAGAGCGATTATAGCAAAATTAATTATTATATTAGTAATTGGATTAAGGAGGGCCGATAGTTTTCCGACAAATAGTTGTGCATTTACAAGTAAGGTGTTTTTTTCTTTAAACTCTTCCTTTTCTTCTTCCTCTTTATGAAAGGCACGTATTAGCCTCACACCTGTAAGATTTTCTCTTATTGATATTAAAACTTGGTCCAAACCTTCTTGTACTTTATCATATAAAGGTATGCTAATTAACATGACCCCAAAAACCACAATCGCCAATATCGGTATTGCAATCACAAAAATTAAAGCACCTTTTATATTTACAGTAAAAGCCATTATCATAGCACCAAACACTACAAAGGGAGACCGTAAAAACAACCTTAGAAATAAGTTAACCCCTGTTTGTGTCTGATTTATATCATTAGTCATTCTTGTTATTAAAGTAGATGAACCCACAGTATCCAGTTCACTGTAGGATAGTTTTTGTATATGCTTGAACAGATTATGGCGAAGCTGAGTCCCAAAACCTGTTGCTGCTTTGGCCGCAAAATACTGGGCAGTTATGGAACATACTAGACCTATCAAATAGAGCATAACCATAATACCTATCATTTTTAGAACATAGGATATATCCCTGTTTTTGATGCCAACATCAATTATCTTAGCCATAACAAGGGGAATAATAAGTTCGAAGCTAGCCTCTAATAGTTTAAA
>CAZUDG010000064.1:3686-11162 GCA_964618775.1 uncultured Lachnospiraceae bacterium
TCATATGTAATACCATTATAATAAAATGGGTCTATCTCAAATTCATAATATTCTTCTAGTGTTAAGTTGTTATTATATAGGTGAGTGGCTAACTCTATGCCAACATACCTAATATGCCAGGGTTCATAAGAATATCCAGTTATTCTTTCTTTACCTTCTGGATAGCGAATAATATATCCGAATTGATATGAATTATCTGCAAGCCACTTACCCTCAGGGGTATTGGCAAACTTGCTCGTAAGTGCGTTTGAAACAGACTTTGTTGATACATCCATAGCTAACCCTGTTTGATGTTCACTAGAACCAGGCATTGCTGATGTTTTTAAAGTCGCTTCTAATCCATACCTTCGTACATAAGAAGAAAATATATCATACTGTCTATCATATGAACGAAAGCCTGATACTGCACTAAGATTTAATCCTTCTTCAACTGAAGCTTCAAATAAATCTTCTAGAGCTTTTGCCCCTTCTTCTCTCATTAATTTCTTCTCATCTTTATGATTAAAAGAAAACTTGACATCTGGTTCCACTAAGTCATCTGGTTTATAACCATCTGGCAAAAAGATTTGTTTATTAATCAAAACACGTATATTATCAGGGTCCTTAAATATAAGTCTCTTATCTGTTGTTTCGCTTGTAACCTTACTTATATCATCCATATTATCTTCATCTTCTTCCAAGTCCACGCTTGTAATCATATTATCCTTTGGTGGCTTTGCGCTATCACCTGAGGCAGAAGATATAAAAGGGAATATCACATTGTAAATAACCAGAAATAGTAGGAAGGATGAAACTAGAATAAACCCTACTTTTGTGATTTGTCTATTTATTCTCTTTTTATAATTTCTACTAGACCTTTGTTTGTAACTTTCATAACTTTCATATCTTTCATCTTCCACGAAATAATATGAATCTTTCCTTTTGCCTTTATTCATTCAATTACCTCTTTAAATATGTATAGGATTTCTATCACATTCCTTATTACTACTAATTGTTGATTTTTTCTTTTATGATTTCATTTGCCTTAGCATAGATTCTTTCTGACTCATCATCTACAAAGAATTCATTATCCTCATATAGTATCTTACCATTAATCATGGTTAGTTTAACATTCTGCTTGCTTCCACTATAGACGATATTCTTTGTTATATTATTAATTGGCTGCATATTAGGTTGGTTTAAGTCAATCATAATAATGTCAGCTAATTTGCCTAGCTCTAGCCTATCAGCACCCTCTAGACCCATGGCTTTTGCACCGCCAGTCGTTGCCATGTATAATACTTTGTCTGCATCTGCTGCCCTGGCGTCTTCTTTTTTAACCTTCTGTAAAGCAGTAGTTAACCACATTTCTCGAAACATGTCAAGTGCATTGTTACTAGCAGGACCATCTGTACCTACTGCTAAATTGATCCCTAAATCCATCATTTCCTGGATAGGTGCAATACCACTAGCTAATTTTAAATTAGAAGATGGGTTAGTAACCACTGATATATCTTTTTCAGTTATAACATCAAAATCTTCATCAGTCATATGGACACAGTGATAGCATCCGCCTCCATAATCAAACAAACCAAGACTATCAAAATATAAGGTTGGAGTTAAGCCATGTCTTTTGATACAATCTTCTACTTCTGATCTTGTTTCTGAGCTATGGGTATAAACGGGAATCTTTAACCCTTTAGCCAAATCTGCGATTGCTACTAATAACTCTTTATCACATGTATATTCTGCATGAAATCCAATCTTACTTCCTATTAATTCATGAAAAGAATTAAGGTTTTCATAGGTTTCACTTAGGAACTTAATATTCTCTCCTATACTTCCAGTAAAATTACTAACAGAGCCACTTATTACAGTACGAAATCCCATGTCTACAGATGCTTGGGCTACCATATCTGGATGATAATACATATCAAGATTACTTGTAATTCCACTAGTTAAATATTCTAAGTTAGCAAGCTTTGAAAGATGATAAATATCATCTCCTGTAAGCTTTGCTTCCATTGGAAATACTTGCTTTGTTAGCCAATCTTGTAGTGGCATATCATCTGCATATGACCTCAAAAATGTCATTGCTGAATGGGTGTGAGCATTCTTAAATCCCGGCATAAGCAAATTACCTTTAGCATCAATTTCCCTATCAAAGTCTTGAACCTTAGTGTCTTTTTCAACTTGACCAATAAGGGTGATTTTGTTACCTGAAACCCATAGTTCGCCCTCTACCACATCAAAAATATCATCACTATAATACATATCTTTTGTCTTAAGTATTTTTGCATTATAAAATCTAATATTCATTAAGTACTCCCTTCATAAATATGAGAATCTTATCTAAAATCTATCTCCATTATTCCTATAATTACTTATCTCTTACCCTTATCATAAATCTCTCCCAAAGCCCTTGGAGTGCGATTGGACTTAGAGAAGAATATTAGTAGTACTAAAGTAAGAATGTAAGGAAGAGTCATAGTTAAGTCTGTAAATGTACTTGATAACTCTAGTGCCTTGGCCAATTCATAGCCTCCTGACCTTGCAAGTCCAAACAAAAGACAGGCAAGTAAGGTGGGGGTGATTTCCCAGTTACCAAATATTAGAGCCGCTATTGCCAGATATCCATAGCCCATATAAATGCTTGGTGAAAAGTTGGCTGAGATTGAATATGCAAAACACATACCACCAAGCCCTGATAAAGCTCCTGATACCATTACAGCGCCAAACCTTATTCTTGCTACATTGCCACCTGCCGCATCAACAGCATGGGGGTTATCACCACATGCACGAAGTTGTAAGCCATATCTTGTTTTATATAAAATATACCAGGCAATAATCGCTATGATAATAATCACTATTTCAAATGGATATATGTTTTTAAAAACTGCTCCAAGTATAGGTATTGATGATAGTCCTGGAATAGTAAATCTTGCTGATACTCCTAATTGAAATTTATCTGATACGTTGCCAAAAACTGTCCCATTTATTTGTGAAACTAAAAAGCTAGTTAAGGCAACTGATAAAATATTAATAACAACACCAGAAATTACTTGGTTTGCATTAAACTTTATGCAAAGGAGGGCATGAACCATTGAATAAATTGCCCCACCTATCATAGAAGCTAACAAGGCTACATAAAATAAACTTTCTACAGGAGTCTCTGTTACAAAATTGATAGACACAACTACAAGGGCCCCAAAAAATGCACCAAAACCTTGTAAACCTTCAATTGCTAAATTGGTTATTCCACTTCTTTCACTATATATACCACCTATAGCCATTATAAAAAGAGGAAGCGCGAATGATAAACCATCAATAATAATTGTTTCCATTAGTTACTTTCCTCCTTTCTTTCTCTATGTTCTACTTCACTTTTTGCTTTATTAATTCTATATCTTATAAATGAACCACAAGCACTAAACAATAGTATTAATCCTGTTATAAGTGATGCTATTTCATGTCTTATTCCAGCATTAGAACTCATATAAGTAGATCCTTTGTCAATAATTGAAACAATAAATGATGCTATAATAATCCCTATTGGATTATTATTACCTAATAGTGACACTGCCACTGCATCAAAACCTGTACCAGGAAGTACTCTAGGTTGAATTGATGAATAATAACCTAAGAAATAAGTAACTCCTGCCAGTCCAGCAAGGCCACCCGATAAAACCATAGCAGAAACCATCGTTTTACCAACATTAATACCTGCATATTGGGCTGCTTTTGGATTAGCTCCAACTGAATTTATCTCAAAACCAGCTCTTGTCTTATCTAAGAAAAGTTTTAAAGCTATTGCAACTATTATGCTTAAAACAATTCCGATAGAAATATCCATCTTAAGTCCACCTGTTTCCACATTGGCTAAAGTTAATCTTGTTGATTCATCTATATACCTAGATTGTCTAGACACTGGGTCAATATAATAGGTGTGTATGAAGAAACTAATAATATATTGAACAATATAGTTAAACATTATTGTTGATACTACTTCATTTATGTTAAACCTATACTTCAAAAACCCTACTAAACCTCCAAGTATTGCCCCTGCAGCAACACCTACAATTATAACTAATGGTTTTGCAATAATAGCTGGCAAGCCACTATAACCTACTAATACAGTTGATAAGAATCCTCCAAAGAGCATTTGTCCAGATGCACCTATATTAAACAGTCCCGCCCGCATAGCAACTGCTACAGCTAGTGAGGCAAAAACCATAGGTGCCATAGAGTCTAGTAATGACAAAAAGTCTGTCAATTGACTTTTAAAACCTGCATAGTTTGGTTTGGAAAAGATCCCTGCTCCCTGTAATAGATTATAAAACACTCCAAGTGGATTCTTTCCTAAGCTTAGTATAATAATTGAGGCAACAATCAAACTTAATAAAATAGAAATTATGGGGATTGTTATTGGTTGCCATTTTTCGTTAGCAAATACTTTTAAGAGTCCTCTTTTTATAATGTTAGGTTGGGATTTTCTTGTAATCTTCTCTTTATCAGCCATGTTCTACCCCCATCATAAATTCCCCTACTTCATGTGTTGAAAGATCATTCACATCAGCTATTTTATCAATCTTACCATTGTAGATAACACCAATAGTATCAGCCATCTCCATAACTTCATCTAGCTCCAAAGATACAAGGAGAACTGCCTTTCCTTTGTCTCTTTCCTCTAGAATCATTTTATGTATATTCTCAATTGCACCAATATCCAGACCTCGTGTTGGCTGGACAAAAATCATCAGGTCTGACTGAAGTTCTATTTCTCTTGCTACAATTATCTTTTGTTGGTTCCCACCACTCATAGACCTAACCTGGGTCTTGATCCCTTGACCACTTCGGATATCATATTTATCTATTAATTCTTTACCGCTTTTGTCAATTTCATCATGATTTAAAAAACCATTTTTATTGTAAGGCTCCTTAAAATATGTTTTTAAAGCAAGATTCTCAGATACTGAAAACTCTAATATCAAACCATAAGTTTGCCTATCTTCTGGAATATAGGAAATCCCATTTAGTGTACGTTTTCTTATGCTATATTTGTCGATTGGTTCTCCATTAAGAAGTATAGTTCCACTATGGACTTTTGTAAGACCAGCGATGGCATCAGCTATTTCCACTTGCCCATTCCCTGAAACTCCAGCAATCGCAAATATTTCACCACTATGAACTTTAAAAGATACATCCTTTACAACATCAAAATGCTCATCGTTTTGAACACTTAAATTTTGTACTTCTAGAATAACATCTCCAAAATTTGCAGGTGATTTTTCTAAATTAGTGATTACATCACGTCCAACCATAAGGTTTGCCATAGTTTTTGTAGAAGTATCAGCAACATTAAGCACATCTTCAAGTTGGCCTTTTCTAAGGATTGCACACCTGTCTGCCACTTGTTTAATTTCTTCTAACTTGTGAGTTATTAAGATAATAGTCTTGCCACTATCTCGCAGTCCTTCAATAATTTTTAGAAGATATTCTATTTCTTGAGGAGTAAGCAGAGCAGTTGGTTCATCAAATATTAAAATTTCTGCTTCACGATAAAGCATTTTCAATATTTCAACACGTTGCTGTAGGGATACATTTATATCCTCGATCTTTTTTTCTGGGTCTACTTCCAATCCATATTCTTTAGATAAGTCTGCTATTTCCTGGTTGGCAGTTTTTATATCTACATATGGAATTAAACCAGCAATTTTTTTCATAGGTTCGATACCTAAAATAATATTCTCTGCCACCGTATAATTCTCAACTAACTTAAAATGCTGATGCACCATTCCTATATTCAATTTGGTTGCATGATTTGGAGACTTTATATCAACCTTTTCTCCCCTAATCCAGATTTCCCCTTCATCAGGTTCATACATACCAAAAAGCATACTCATTAAAGTAGATTTACCAGCGCCATTTTCACCTAAAATAGCATAGATTTCGCCTTTCCTAATCTGTACCGTTATATCATCATTTGCTACAACACCAGGAAAACTTTTTGTAATATGTTTCATTTCAACAATAAACTCCGACATAATCCTTCTCCTTACTTGCCTTCTTATACCATATAATATGCTAGTAAAGCTATTTTCTAAAAAATCGCTTTCTATGAAATATCACAGAAAGCGATATGTTTTACATTAAAATATTAAATATTATAGGCCTAGGAAATCTTCAGGGGTCTCTTCACTAAAGTTATGTGGAGGTACAATATCTCCTGCTTGTAATAAGTCATAGGCTTCATCTAATGCGGTAAGTGTATCTTCGCTCATTTGATGACGTCCATCTGCACTTACATAACCTGTTGAATCAGTATCAGCACCAAGAAGTGCATGTCCACCCTCAAAGCTTCCATCTTTAATTGCGTTTAATGATCTTTCAACGTTAATAGCCATGATCTTTAGAGCTGAAGTAAGGATAATGTTGCCACCACCATAAACTCCATCGTCAAATTGGTCAACGTCACAGCCAATGATTTTGATATCAGCTTCTGCTTCTTTAGCCGCAGTAAATACCCCATTACCTGAACCTCCTGCTGCTACAAATATTATATCAACACCTTCATCGATTAAAGCGTTACCAATAACTTTACCGCCTGCTTCATCTGCGAAGTCTCCAACGTAATTTCCACCAACATTTGTCTCGGTAACATCAGTACCTGCGTAAGATGCTAATTCGATTATTTCAACATCAGTATCAAGATGAGCATTAGCATAGTTTACACCAGCTTCAAATCCAAATTGATAGTTAACATTAGATGGGAAAGCAATACCATTAACTACTGCCACTTTGTTGGTTTGTGTTTCTAAAGCTGCTGCAATACCAGCGAAGAAACCACTTTCGTGCTCTTTGAAAGTCATTGAGTAAACGTTATCAAATTCAGTTTGTCCATCTACTTCTGCTGGCTCTGAATCGATAAGAATAAAGGTCTTGTCTGGATTGTCTACTGCAATAGATGAAATTCCAGCAAATTGGAAACCTGGTGTTACAATAACATCATAATCTGCAACAATGTCTGCTACTGCTTGAACTGATGCAGTTGGATCACCTGAAGGCTCTCTAACAGCTTGTACTGTTGCATCTGGATTTTCATCAATAAAAGCTAGAATACCGTTATAGTTATCTTCATTAAATGAACCATCATCTACTCCAGAAGGACTTGAAACTATAGCGATTTTAAGGGCAGCTCCCTCTTCCCCTGTTGCTTCTTCAGTCTCATCACCTGTTGCTTCTGTTTCTTTTGCAGCTTCTGTTGTTGCGTCTGTTTCTCCATCAGTTGAATCACCACCTGAACAACCGATAAATAAAGCCATAACCATAGCCATTACTAGAACTAATAATATACTTCTTTTTTTCATAATTTTCCTCCTTACTTAATGGTAATATCAATTATTACCTATACAAACATAGAATAACATGTTATCAGTTTTTGTACAATAGACCACTTATTACATTTTATTAATAATATCTTTATATTTTCTTATGATA